>CALGLS010000028.1 GCA_937959375.1 uncultured Saprospiraceae bacterium | reverse complement strand
GAAGGAAGATGATATGTTTCCTGAATTTATCAATTATGAATTGTTAGAAACGTACAAAGATTTTGGAGGCATCCGTATAGAAGATGATTTGTTGATTACAGAAAATGGAAGCCGTGTGTTGGGTAAGCCGATACCAAAAACAATTGAAGAAATTGAAGCGATTCGTGAGAAGGCGCTTGCTTGATAATGAGTATGAGACCGCTTTGCTAAGAGATCGCTGTGTCTGCCTTTGGCAGACTTGCTGAGTGATCATTCGGCTGAAGCCTCATTGAGAGATCGCTTCGCTGAGAGACTTCACTCGATCGTGGGCTGAGAGAGACCGCCTGCGGCTGAGAGATCGCTGCGCTGAGAGACTTCACTCGATCGTGGGCTCCGCATTAGTAGAATTACGATAGAGGGAAAGTCTCTCAGCCAAAGGCGATCTCTCAGTCGGAGCGTAGCGACCGACGATCTGACAGCGCAGCGATCTGACAGTGAAACGGTCTCACTAATTGTTAGACAACCAATCGAGAATGTTCTTTTCGATTCGATTTTGTATTTGAGTGGTATCGGCTTTTTGGAAAGTTTGGCCGGTGATGATTTCGTAGAGTTCGATGTAGCGGTCAGAAACTTGTTGTACAAAGTCGTCGGGCATGGTTGGCATTTGCTGGCCTTCGAGGCCTTGGAAGCCATTGGCCATGAGCCATTCGCGAACGAATTCTTTTGAAAGTTGTTTTTGTTTTTCGCCTTTAGCTTGACGCTCTTGATAACCTTCGGTATAGAAATATCTTGAGCTATCTGGCGTATGAATTTCGTCGATGACGTAGATCTTGCCATCCTTTTTCCCGAACTCATATTTTGTGTCGACTAAAATCAAACCTTGTGCTGCCGCCATTTCAGTTCCGCGTTGAAAAAGAGCGCGTGTATACTTTTCTAATTGTACATAGTCTTCTTCACTTACAATTCCTTTTGCGATGATGTCTTCTCTTGAAATATCTTCATCGTGTCCTTCTTCCGCTTTCGTTGCAGGCGTGATGATTGGCTCAGGGAAACGATCATTCTCATTCATTCCTTCTGGTAGCGTTACACCACAAAGCGTTCGTAAACCTGACTTGTAGGTTCTCGCAGCGTGACCAGCCATGTAGCCTCTGATTACCATTTCGATTGGGAACGGTTCGCAGGCGTGTCCGATGGCTACGTTCGCATCAGGCGTGGCGTGTAACCAACTGGGTACAATATCTTTTGTCGCATCGAGAAAGTGCGCTGCAATTTGATTTAAGACCTGTCCTTTGTAAGGTATTGATCTGGGAAGCACGTGATCAAAAGAAGAAATCCGGTCGGAAGCGACCATCACTAAGCGTTCACCGAGTGAGTATACGTCACGTACTTTGCCACGATAAAATTTTGTTTGTCCAGGAAGGGTGAAGTCTGTTTGTTTAACTGCTAGAGCGTCGAGAGAAGTCATGGTTGTTAGTTGCAAAGACCGAAGACTGAAGACCGAAGTCGGAAGTTTCAGGCTAACGTGAATTTACGAAAGAGGAAAACTTCGGTCTTCGGTCTTTGGTCTTCCGACTCAATTAAATATACTTTGCCTGATTTCGGTCAATAAGAATGTCTTTCAATTCTTTGAGAGATGCATATTCTTCAGGTAATACTTTTTTGAAAGCTTCTTTTACTGTGTAGTAAGCTCCTTTTTCTATTTCTGGAAGTTTTTGGATGACGTGGCTAGCAACGATTCTAACATCGTCTTTGATCATTGCTCGGATAGAAGGAATCTCGTGCCAGTCGCCTTCAATGGCTAGGACTTTATTCGAAACACCGTCTTTGCTGATCGGTTCTAGTTCTATCATTTCGCCTTCGTTGGCTAGTGGTGGCGTTGAAGTTTTTAGAGTTCCCTTAGGAATTTGCCATTCTTCTGCTCCTGTATTTACCAAAAAGATTTCGAGACCTTTCTGATTTATTCTGTAAATACATACTCTTGCATGATCTAATACACTCATATTGCTGTATTTTTTGGACGTTTTAAGCTACTAATTCTAATGTTACGGGTATTTTGTACCTGTAGTTACTTTTTAAAGAGACGACCAAGGTGACATCAAGTTTCTTAAATACAAAACATTTAATTACACTCGTTGTTCACTGAATGGACAAAAATACAAATTCAGTTGGTATAGGCAAGGGAAATGTAGTTTGTTTTTAGCTGGAGAAGGGCATATCTATGAATAATGGGAGATAGTATTAAAGGATTCAGCAGATTAGAGAGGATTTTTTCACTGGATAAGGTAAAAATAAATGGATACACTCGGTTTTAGTGCTCCAGCTATCACTTTTGTATTCGTCATGGCACCTGTTCTCTTTGGTTAGACCTGGTCACACATCGTTTGGATTCGCTTTATTTTCGTTTTTGAATAAAAAAAACCGAAGCTACCTTTTGGCAACTTCGGGATGAATCTGTTTTTGGATTTATAGAATTAGTATAGTAATAGTATAAGTATAAGTAAGTGATCAATTGTTTAGATCCTTGAAGTTTTCTTCTTTTTCTTCTTTTCTCTTGGGCTAGAGTTTCCATCGCCAAGGTTTGGTAATGGCATCAATTGTAGTTGCTCACCAAAGTTTCTGAAGAGGCTATCCAACTCAGAGAAGTCTTGTTGGGAAAACTGACGCATTTGCTGCTCAAGCATATTAAACATATCTCCCATCATCATGCTATCTGGGCTGATTTGCCCAAATTTTGTATCCATGTCTTCTAATGGAAATGCGAAAAGCTTAGTTAAGCTAGAATCTTTTGTTAGTGGTGAATCGGAAAAAAGTTTTCCTAATTCAGAAAAAACCTTTGATAATTCTTGCTCCATACCTTCCATATTTTTTTGAAGGTCTTTAGCATCCGAATCTTGCGCCTGTACGCTAGAGAAAGAAAGTGTTGCTAGTAATAATAGACAGAATAGATTTTTCATTCTTAAAAATTTATAAAATAAGTGGAATTATCTTGCACCTCGTTCCGATCTCTACTGATTTAAACGAATGAGTTGAGCATAAGTAACTTAAGGAAATGTTATCGTATTTAAGTTGTTTGAAAACTAGACAACTTTTACCTTCTTTACTTTTAAAGGAAGATCCTCACGAACCAGTTCATTCACGACTAAGGTTAACAAAACCATCTCTTCCTCTACTTCCATGTCTGAGACAAATTCAAGCGCTCGACTATTGATTGGAGCATCCTTATCATTTACTTTATATCTTGCGACTTCGTGGTCTTTTACGGTTACTCGACGGTGTTCTCCTTTAAGTTCACCTATGGTCGCCATTGGCTTTTTGGTGCCTGCATTATAAAGCACTCCATCTGCTCTTATTTCACCAAGTGCTTGATTGTTGAAGGTTACCTTAGTCTTACCGTTTTTAGTTCGGTAAACCAATTCCTGGTTAGCGGTACGCGCATAAAGGATGGAGTTCTCTTTTGCCCCAAGATATTTCTTGTAAGCATAGGCTACCATTGGCTCGTCATAGATAGAAGTAAGGATGCCTTTAGCAGAAACCGTTACTGTATTTATCACTGAGTTATTGACCTGATTATGAGAAAGCAACTCAAATTCTTTTTTGTGAATTGGGACTAGATCTTTGGTATATCCGTCAATGCTATCCATCATTTTTTTAACATCTGCCTTGATGCGTGATGGGCCCGGTGTAAAATTAATCATGGCAAAGTATAATGCAGCAAAGGCAAGTACACAGGCAATGATGATGACGATAGTTAACAGAAGTACGAAAAATTTCATCTATGAATTTTTTAATTTCTTTTGTGATAATTAGGTCAAACTACTTATTGACCAGACCGTTGATTTACTTTTATTTTACTGGCTTTGAGATTTTTAAACTCTTTCCTTCTTTTCTCTAAAGCAATAACGTCTTCTTTGGTCAAATGTTGAAAACCTTGATCGAGTATCTTATCCAATTCGTCGAGTATCTGCTTTTGAGACTCCCAATACTCGACATTCGGACCAGTGATGTCATTTATTAGACGGTCTCTTAGGTCATTAGTCTCTTTTTGAAAGAGATTAGTTTTGCTTACTTCATCCATTTTTTGAAGTAGCTTAAAATGAATGCCTTTCCCTAAAAGAGAGGAACCTCCATAATCCCAGGTTTGCATAAACCAAGAAGGAAAGAAATGCTCAACGCTATCCATTGCAAACAAGCTTAGTAGTAAATCAGCCATTACATCGTCTTCATTTCCTTGGGTCTGTTTTGCTTTGTCATTGAATTGGGCGTAGTCATTGAAAAGGTAATAGACCGTTCCTTCTGCTGCCAACTGAACGATATATCCAGGCATGGTTTGTTCTAACCAATTTAAATCTGCTAGTTTTTCATAATCAACGATACCGATATCCTTTTGCATTAGCGCAACCATCGTATCGCGTATACCGAGTCCGTTACCATATACTTTGGCAAATTCAGCACTGGTTTTTGCTTCTTTGTATTTCGTTCGATAGGTCTTTATATAGCGTGCAATATCTTTTCCGAACATATTTTGAAGGCGCTTGGCCAATAGTATTTCGGAGAGTTGGCTCGTATTCTCCATGTCGAATTCTAGACCTCCGGCATAGAGCCAGCCCTCTACGCCTTTGTCTGTTTTTACTTTCACCCAAGGTTCGTCGAATTGGATTCCTCTTAGTTTTACTTTGGTTGTAAAATCACTGATTTCTCCTTGATCGTAGACTTTTGTCCCTTTTGATAAGCGAGCTATTTCATCACCGTCTTCGCCAGCAGTTGACCTTAGTCTTAGATTGTCTATGTTGACTGTTAGTTTGGTAGACGTAGTAGTTTGGGCGGGTGTTTCAGGCGCTTGATTTTGCTTTGTTGAGGATTCTTGTATTGGTTGACTTTCATTTTTGCAGGCAGATAGTAGGACTAGGAGGATTGGGATTAGCAGGATGAACTTTTTCATGGTGTTTTTTTTCTTGGGGTTGTGGCCCAGGTTATTTATGGGGAACCCTTTTGGGGTTCTTTGGTATCGCAAAATACAAAAATCCATCTCGACTTGCATCGAGATGGATTTTATTTCTTTATCGTAAAACCTGTTTAATTGTACTTACTTTTTGTCAATTTTTTAATTAACCTAGGTAAGACTTTAGATTATTTCTGTTGTATGATTTTCGAAGTCGGCGGATAGCACGTTCTTTAATTTGGCGAACACGCTCTCTGGTCAAACCATATAGATCTCCGATTTCTTCTAGTGTCAATGATTTATAGTTATTCAAACCATAGTAAGAGGAAAGTACTTCTACTTCTCTGGGTGAAAGGATTGATAAACCTTGCTGAACTTCTTCTTTAAGGGATTGCTCCATCAAAGAGTTGTCAGGGCTTTCAGTAATATCACCAGAAACAACATCCAACATGGTAGAATCTCCTTCTTCACCACTAATAGGTGCGTCGAATGACAAGTGACGTCCGTTTCCTTTTAGCATATTGCTAATTTCTTTTGGACGCATTTCGAGAATCTCAGCCAATTCTTCGTGGGTTGGTTCTCTTTCAAACTCTTGAACAAAGTTTAAAAAAGCTTCGTTCACCTTATTGTATGATCCAACTTTATTGAGAGGAAGACGAACGATACGAGAATATTCAACGATTGCTTGTAAGATAGATTGACGAATCCACCATACTGCGTAAGAGATAAATTTAAATCCTTTGGTTTCATCAAAACGACGACCAGCTTTCATCAAGCCCACGTTACCTTCATTGATCAAATCACTCAAAGAAAGGCCTTGGTTTTGATATTGTTTTGCAACAGAAACAACAAACCTTAGGTTCGCCCTGGTCAGTTTATCCAATGCATCATTGTTACCAGCACGAATTTCTCGTGCGCACTCTGCCTCTTCCTCAGCTGTAAGCAATGAGATTTTTCCGATATCGTTAAGATATTTGTCAAGGGCTAGACTCTCTCTAGCTGTAATTTTATTGGTTATTTTAAGTTGCCGCATGCTCTGAAGTTATAATTGTGGTTCTTAGGTTAATTAGTGATTTGATGTTTTGCAAAAAAAGACCGTTTCGTCTGACGGCTTTTAATGCTACTCAATCGTAACACTAGTTTCTCAAAGAGGAATAATATTTATTGTTGCTTTTTTAAACTCGGGGGAAGTGATAAAACTCACTCCTATATATAAGACGTTTTTTTTTCTATAAAGTTGCTACAAATTTTTGATAAAACTTGACTTTTTACAAAAAAACGACTAATTGCGTTGTTTCTATATAGGATACAAGTCTAACAGCAAAAAAGTTTCCAAAAAGTGAAATAAATGCTTCTTTTATGAAATGAGTTCAAAAAAGGTGAATATAATTTGGGAATAGGCTGATTTTCGAGAAATTTCATAAGATAATTTGTTATAAGTAAATGCTCAAAATAATTAATAACCTATTTTCGAGATTATTTTTAATCAGTTACTTAAAATAACATATTCGAAATATTCAATTCTTGTAAGGAGCGGCTTTTGCAAAATAAAAAATCCGATTCAGGAAAACCTGAACCGGATTTTGATATCGATTAAGCAGCTAATAAACTGCTAAAATTCGTCTTTAAAAAGTGATTAGTTACTTCTTGGTAGTAAAGCCTTTCTTGATAAACGTAGTTTACCCGTCTTAGGATCAATACCAATCAACTTCACTCTTACTTTATCTCCTTGCTTCAGGTGATCTTCCACACGTTCTACGCGCTCATGCGCAATTTCGGAAACGTGCAACAAACCACTCTTTCCTGCAAAGTCAACAAATACACCGTATGGCATAACTGATGCAACCTTCGCATCAAATTCGTCACCTACTTCTGGAGTAAAAGTGATTGCCTTGATACGAGATAGTGCAGCATCGATAGAAGCTTTGTCAGGAGATGAGATATTAACCACACCTTTATCATCCACCTCTTTGATGTTGATAACTGTGTTGGTACTAGCCTGTAGTTCCTGAATGATAGATCCACCAGGTCCGATCACGGCACCGATAAAGCTCTTCTCAATGATTAGCTCAACGATACGTGGTGCGTGTGGCTTAAGATCTTCACGAGGTTCAGACATTGTCTTCGCCATTTCATTCAAAATGTGAATACGACCATCTCTTGCTTGATTCAATGCCTTTTCCAACATTTCGTAAGGAAGACCTTCGATCTTAATATCCATCTGACAAGCACAGATACCTTTATGTGTTCCTGTCAATTTGAAATCCATATCTCCTAATGCATCCTCGTCACCAAGGATATCAGAAAGGATGGCAAAGCGTTCACCATCAGAAATCATCCCCATAGCGATACCTGAAACAGGCGCTTTGGTTTTGATACCTGCATCCATCAATGCTAATGATCCCGAACAAACGGTAGCCATTGAAGAAGATCCATTTGATTCCATAATATCAGCAACCAAACGCAGTGTATATAAGTTCTCATCTGGAAGAACTTGCTTGATGGTACGTTGTGCTAAGTTAGCGTGACCAACTTCACGACGACCAGGTCCACGCATTGGCTTCGTCTCTCCTACTGAAAGTGCAGGGAAGTTGTAATGCAGGATAAAATCTTCAAAGTGATGATTCAAAGCGCTATCGATCATTAACTGATCCAACTTAGTACCTAAAGTACAAGAAGTTAGTGCTTGCGTTTCACCTCTATTAAAGATAGCAGAACCGTGAACGGAAGGTAAGTAAGAAACTTCACACCAGATTGGTCGAACTTCGTCATACTTACGGCCATCCAAACGAACAGATTCGCTTAGTACCATTTCACGGATAACTTCTTTTTTAATTTTGTCTAAGTACTTACCAGCCTTTCCAGACTTTTCAGCATATGTTTCTTCGTCCCATTTTTCAGCTAGGTCAGCTTGAAGCTTTTCAGCAACTGCTTTGAAACCAGCCTTACGGGTTTTCTTATCGAGGGCACCTCTTGAAACTTTAAGAATACCTTCTTTTGTCATTTCAGTAACTAGTGCTTTCAACTCTTCGTCTACCTCTTCCAATAAGAACTCACGCTTAACAGTTGCGTCTGGTCCTACTTTCTGAGCCAAATCAAGTTGTGCTTGACATTGTACTTTGATTGCTTCATGTCCAATCTTGATCGCTTCTACTAAGTCCTTTTCAGAACATTCGTGCGCTTCACCTTCTACCATCATTACGTTGTCCATAGTAGCAGCAACGATGATATCCATATCAGCATCAGCTAATGGTGTACGATCTGGGTTTACAACAAATTCACCATTGATGCGGGCAACTCTACATTCAGAGATAGGACCAGCAAATGGAATGTCAGAAACAGCCAATGCAGCAGAAGCAGCAAGTGCAGCTAAAGCATCAGGCATAACGTCTTTGTCAGCAGAGATTAGGTTGATAATTACCTGTGTATCCATCATGTACCCAGTAGGGAAAAGCGGACGAATAGCACGGTCAACCAAACGGCAGACTAGAATTTCAGGGTCAGATAACCTTGATTCACGACGGAAGAAGTTACCTGGAATACGACCTGCAGAAGCAAATTTCTCTTGATAATCTACAGATAGTGGAAAAAATGATTGCCCTTCTCGGGCTTCGTAACTAGAGACAACAGATGCGAATAACATCGTATCGCCCATTTTAACAACTACAGAACCGTGGGCTTGAGTTGCTAGTTTACCAGTTTCGATCGTAACTTCCCGGCCATCCGGAAGGTTAAACGATTGTGTAATAGGAGTTTGCTTCCCCATTTCATTATAATTTTAAAAATGTGATATATCTACTTGTTTTCGCGAAAGGCAAAATCATTTAATGCCTCAAGTAGAAAGTTTGATATTGATTTAAATTTTGATTGCGAGATGGAAGGATGGTGAGCAAAGGGATAGTCCTGGGTGAGGACTTTAGTTTGCGAGTAGAAGCAGTTAGGTTAGGTAATTGTTTCAGATCCTGTTTATTTCGCTGTTCCGTAAAACCTGTCTGTTGGCACATTTTACTTGGACAATCTCGTTATAATAAGTACGTAAACGAGAAGAGGCAGAAACGAGTTTCAAAAATATGAACTCAATTCTGCCTCTTTTTAATGTTTTACTTTCGTATACTACGTATACCTAGCTTTTCGATAATTGCACGATATTTTGTGATATCTTTTTTAGCAAGGTAAGTTAGTAGTCGCTTTCTTTTACCTACTAAGGTAAGCAGTGTGCGTCTGCATGAGTGATCTTTCTTGTTTACCTGAAGGTGATCAGATAAACCTTTGATTCTGAATGTAAAAAGAGCGATTTGCCCTTCGGTTGATCCAGAATTTTTTTCAGATCCACCGTACTCTTTGAAGATTTCTTCTCTCTTCTCTTTTGTTAAATAGATTGCCATTTTATTATTTTTTTTACCAATAGTGATTACTAAAATCAGTTATAGCGCTGCAAAGGTAATCATTTTCTTGTTAATCTGTCGTTTTTTTTTCTTTTGTTAGAGACCGCTGCCCTATCAGATCGCTTCGCTGTCAGATCGTGGTGGCGCTACCACCTCTGAGAGACTGCTTCGCTGAGGGACCGCTCGTCTAATGCGGTCACCGTTAGTGGGAAAGTCTCTCAGCGAAGCGATCTCTCAATGAGGCCTTCAGCCGAATGATCTCACAGCAAGTCTACCAAAGGTAGACACAGCGGTCTGACAGCCGAAGGCGGTCTCTCCATTATCAATAAACTCGAGCCACCACCAACTTAGCCAAACGGCGACGTTTTTCTTCTGGTTTTACCCATACCATATATACACCGTTCTTCCAGTTAGTCAAATCTACCTTATGTTGTACTATACTCACCTCAGAAATCGCTTTTCTATAAAGACTTGTTCCTAGGTTATTTACTATTTCAATTTCTACATTTTCCGAAAGGAAGTCTCCTAAATCAATCGTCACTTCATCGCCTGCTGGGTTAGGGAAAACTTTTAAGTCATATTCCACCTCAGTGCTGCTGCTATTTAAATCTGCGCTACCAGCAGTGATGTTGACATAATAGTCTTCGACTTCACCAAATGCAATTTCGCCACAAGGCGCTGCATTAGGATCACGGGACATGATAATCCGCATTTTGGTTAGACCAAGTTCTGAACTCAGTGGAATACCAAAAGTAAAACTCGTTGTTGCAGTTGCAAGATTCCCATTAGGTGGAGCAGAGATTATATTATTTACTCTTTCTGATGGTTCAAATATGTCATTTTGGTTGTAATCAATCCAAACAGAAATGTACTCATTAGCTGTATAATAACTGTAGGTTGCAGTCACTGAAAGATTAAGTCCACTCCCCTGCTCGGCAGCTATTGGTGTCAAATTGGTAAAGTCGCTGTAGATAGATTTATCAGAATCGTTATTCAATCCACCAGCAGTTACATTTGAAATCCATTCATGCCATGGAAATGCTGAACTTGCTTCACAATTAGGTTCTCCTATTACTGAATCACTTTCATCGCAGTCAACTGGGATAATTGAATATCCATTTCCTTTAGTCAACAAAAAGTGATTCCCACCAATCTCAACTAATTCATCAAATTGGTATTGCAGATAAGGAGTTTTGAAAGCAGACCACAATATGGTTCCGTCGTTATCTTCTTGTTCCATCCACAAGGTATCGTTACTGTGAATTGGTACGTAGGGAGGTGGTCCTTCATTGCCATAAGAAATTGATTCGTTGGCAGTGAGTTTGGTTCCATCACTTGCTAGGCCAATAAAATTAATGGAACTTGTGTTGAAAAATGTTCCTCCAAAACCCGTTGATTGAAAAGATGAACCAAGGACTTTGATCCGTACCATCTCGTTGTTTTGAAATTCGTATGCACCTAAGGATTCAGAATTGTTATTGGCAAAACCTCCACCGCCGCCGGCATTACCGTAATAGCTTCGGAAGCTCCAATATCCGCATGGTGTATATAGTAAGTTAATATTCGGTATAACCGAAACGGCTCCATATCGTTGGCTGATAACGTTGGACGAAAGTACGTTTAGGCCATCATCAAGAATCATTAAAGTAGCCTTGTTTGATCCTTGGTAATTAGTGCCTTCATTGTAGACTACTGCAAGACGCTGGGCATCTACCACTTCCAAGTCATGTACAAATGCCCATAAATTACCAGGCGTTACAAATTGCGCTTGTGTCAAAAGATTTAGGTCGATATCTGTTTTGATGACTAACAAACCTTTGTCTTGTGCAGGAAAGTCTGATCCTTCGTTTACATAACCTGTGAATACAATCCCACCATCGAATTCAATCACTTTTCCAAAACTATTATAAGCATTTAAAATATCAGTCGGAATTGTTTTTGTCCAAACTACTCCGCCATAAGGATCAAATTTAGTCAAGACTCCAGAAGCAATGTTATAATACACTTCACTGTTTGGTCCACCTGGCAAAGGGCCAATATTGGATGAAGCAATCACCTCACCATCGGCATTCACTTCATGACTCAGACCAAAACCACTCTGTGTATTATTTACAATTCGTAAGTTACCGTTGGGTAGGTAATTGGTACAATGTAAAAAGTAAGGTGAATCGAATGTGTGTGTTGCACAGTTGAGGGGTCCGTTATTTGCACTTACACTGACGTTAACAAGGCTGCTGTTATTTGATTCATTTTGTTCTTCAATTACATCATATGCGTCGATTTTAGGAGTTAATTGATAAACACCCGGTGATGGCCCTTGGTTACTCTGTATGTAGTATGGAACTTCTACGACGGTTGTCCCTGAAGCTAATTGCTCTAATTCCACTAAACCAATTGTCCAATTCGGTGCGCCACCAGTGAGCGAAGTTAGTTTTACCTCTAGCGTAAACAGGAATGGATCTATTATCGTATTACCAGTATTCATTACCTCAACTTCCAGTATACCTCCTCTACCAATTTCTAGATCACCTTCGAAGTAAACATTGCTTATTGTCAAGTCAGGGAGCTCAAGTTCAACACCAGAATTCAGACACACTTCATCTATTAGAACGTCACCAGCTTCTGCGGTTTTTAAAACTGAAACCAATATTGATTCAGTTCCTGCAGGCGCCATCCCAGAGATTGAATGTTCCTCATAATTGCCTGTAACAATTTGATCAGACAAATAAGATGTAATTACTTGACCTGAACTATTTAAAAACTTCATCCGTAAATAAAAATTATTGGTGTTTGCTTTTATTTGGGCAGATAAATTGTATTCAACACCAGCTACTGCATCAATCTCTTGCTCTATTTTTCCGTAAGGATTACCACTAATTTGCAATGCATTATTATCCGCATAAGCATCATTAGAAATATTGAAATTTGCTGGCCCTGCATTTGTCCATCCCGTAAGTTCAGTATTGTTTGATTCAAAACCGGGATTGTTCAGTAAGTTGTTGTCGCAAAGACCGGGTGGACTAATTTGAGTAACAACAATATTAAAAGAACAGGTCGATTCATTTCCAAAAGCATCGGTTGCCGTATAGATCACCGTAGTCGTTCCAATTGGAAATTGGCTTCCTGAAGTGTAATTTGAAGTAAGGCTAGGAAATTCATCACAGTTGTCAGCGACATCTGGCCCCGGCCAATTTGCAATACTAAGTGGCTCATAATTGCTTATGAAAATATCTTCTGGACAGTTAGTAATAGTAGGAGCTTCCACATCAGGAGTACAAGGATCATCTCCTGAAATAGTCAGACAGAAATCATCTGCTAATACATTTCCTGGATTCGGCAGTTTAACTAAAACGACTGATACATAGCTTGCATTATTAGGAGCGATTGCTGATAGCGTATTTTCAACATACTCCCCTGTTGCAGGTTCATTTCCTTGGAAGGTACTTATTTGGTTTCCATTGCTATTGAAGAAACGTAAGCGAACGAGGTAATTATTGGTTGTTGCTTTTACTTGCGCAGAGAATGTGAGTTCATCTCCAGGAGCGACTAAAACATCTTGTTGAAGTTTCGTATACCAAGTACCACTCATTTGCACTGCATTACTTCCTGTATATGAATCATTCGTTATTGTTGCTAAGTCAGGATCTCCGACAACATACCAATTGGGTATTTGTGTGGTATTGGTTGATTCAAATCCAGCGTTTAAGATTGTATTATTTGGGCATGAAGCTGGTTCAGATTGAGAAACAATAACATTAAACGCACAAGTCGTTGTATTTCCAGCTAAATCCTCAGCAGTATAGGTTACCGTGGTAGTCCCTTCGGTAAAAACACTTCCAGAAGGAATATTAGCAACAAGTGTTGGGGATACATCACAAGCATCACTTACATTAGGAGCAGACCACGTTGCGATTGCTGAACCTCCGTTAGTAGTTATATAAATGTCGATTGGGCAATTACTTATAACCGGAGGAGTGGAATCGGGATTACAAGGATTACTGTCATCACCATTCAAACAAAAATCGTCTACCAAGACATCTCCTGATTGAGCGACTTTCAAGAATGAAACCGTTACAAAAGCTACGTTTCCAGGCGCTGTAACAGAAAGCGTGTATTCATCATATTGTCCAGTAACTAGAATTTCATTTGCATGAGAAACAATCGTGCTACCTGCACTGTCTTTGAATTTCAATCTTAGATACGAATTTGATGTAGTCGCTTTTACCTGAGCGGTGAGTGTAAAAACTTCGCCTGCTGTTGCCGGAAATTCTTGTTCGATTTTTGCGTAAGGTGAGCCGCTAATCAGTAAAGCATTATTACCAGAAAAGGCATCATTTGAAATGCTGATATCTGCACCACCACTTCCTATCCAAGGAGCGTAATTCGTATTGCTATCTTCAAAATCTGGGTTATCAAGAAGGTTACCATTGCAAGTGGTCGCGTAGATGGCATTAGCGCTAAAAAGGCTGCACAAAAAGATTAAAATTTTAAGCGTGCTCATTAGCTTTTGTTTCTTTACAATTTTCATACTGCTTTAGTTTTTGATAAGATAAATAACTTTATAATCGATATTGCAAAGATAGCTCTATCGCTCTTATCTAAAAAAACAAATATTTTATTTTGCCAATAAAAATTTATACTTCTATTGACAAAATCATCTGTAAAAAAGTCTATTCAAAGCTAAAACTGCCAATCATATTAAGTCTTTTTTGCTTCGTTCCACAAGTGATCCATTTCATCAAGCGTCATATCTGTCAGCTCTTTTATTGCATTTGCCTCTATATATTCAAAACGACGCTTGAATTTCTGATTGACTCGCTCAAGTGCCGTTTCAGGATCAATGCCATTGAATCGTGCATAGTTAATGAGTGAAAAGAGTACATCTCCGAATTCTTCTTCTTGCTTTTCCTTTGAGTGATTTTCAGTTACACTCTCCTTATATTCAGCCATTTCCTCTTCTACCTTGTCCCAAACCTGCTCCGCATTTTCCCATTCAAACCCTACTTGTTTGGTTTTGTCTTGCATCCGATAGGCTTTGATCATGGCAGGAAGCGATTTAGGTACACCTGAAAGAACGGATTTCTTTCCTTCTTTTAGCTTTAGCTGTTCCCAGTTCTTCTTGACTTCTTCTTCATCCGCAACTTCCACGTCGCCATATATATGTGGATGTCGATTGATTAGCTTTTCGCAAACTGAGTTGAGGGCATCAGCGATATCGAAGGCTTTTTTCTCGTCAGCTATTTTAGCATAAAAGACCATGTGCAGCATTACATCTCCGATCTCTTCTTTGATTTCGTCAAGGTCTTCCACCAGTAGCGCATCTGCCAGTTCATAGGTTTCTTCTATGGTTAGGTTGCGTAGGGATTGGAAAGTCTGTTTGCGATCCCAGGGGCATTGCTCGCGCAATTCGTCCATGATGGTGAGTAATCGGCCGAAGGCTTCTAGTTTCTTATCCATTGAGAGTGTATTGTGGTGGGAAGTGGGGTCCTTCGACTTTGCTCAGGATGACAACTAGGAGTGGGAAGTTGACCATAGACGCGAGCTCCGCGTTTAAGTGAACTTCTTACTTTCCACCTCCCACTTCCAACTATTTTAAACAATTTTTGACTAAACGCTTATTTAGCTGTAGTTTTGTGAATCGGAACTGACAAGATGCAAAATTAAACCTTTAATGGTTAAAAGTGTTTTAAGAGCATGTTTAAATTTCCATTTAATTGCAAATCAATGTTTTATGAACCTCGCGTCCAATTTTAGAATTCAGTTAGCTCGCTAAACTCATTAAAAAATTGTTAGCGAGAACCATAAATTCTTGATTTTCATAGGAAACT
>CALGLS010000027.1 GCA_937959375.1 uncultured Saprospiraceae bacterium | reverse complement strand
TCATTGAAAGTTACTCCAAATCCGTGAGAGAAGTATAGTGCTTTACCTGCTGTCAAATGTGGTTTTAAAGTTTCCCACATTGAAATCTGCGCAGCGTCTGATAATAAATATTGGATCACAGTACCTCGGCTTGCTGCTTCCTCGATTGGAAATAAAGTTTCGCCAGGTACGAAGCCGTCTGCAATTGCTTTGTCCCATGATTTGGAAGGAGAGCGTTGACCTACGATTACGTTGAATCCGTTGTCACGTAAATTTAATGCTTGTCCAGGTCCCTGTACACCGTATCCGATGATTGCAATTGTTTCGTCTTTTAAAACTTCTTGTGCTTTTGCTAAAGGGAATTCTTCTCGTGTTGCGACGTTTTCTTCTACGCCACCAAAATTTAATTTTGCCATTTTGTTAGTATTATAAATTTTCTAAAGATTTTAAATAAGTATTAAGTTGCTCCATTGGTTTTACAATGGCGACTCTTCCAGATCGTACGAATTCGAAAATGCCAAATTTCTTAAACTCGGCTAGTAAGGCTTCTGTCTCTGCTGGATGTCCTGTTTTTTCAACAACGGTATATTCTGGTTCTATTGAAAGTATTCTCGCGTTGTGCAAGCGAATGAGTTGTTCAACTTTATCTCCATCTGAGAATGCTTTGGTTGGAACTTTGTACAATGCAATTTCTTGATAAATAATCTCTTCGTTGTGATAGTAGAATGATTTGATTACGTCAACTTGTTTTTCAATTTGCGCTACCACTTTTCTAACTTCTTCTTCTAGCAACTTCACTACAATGGTAAATCGATGAATGCCTTCGATAGAAGATTCGGAAGCGGTGATGCTGTTGACGTTGATGTGTCGTCGGGTAAATACCGATACGATTCTTGTGAGTAATCCGATTTTATTTTCTGAAAAAACGGATATGGTAAATTCTTTCATTTTTATAAAAGTTTGAATTTTTATTGTTGATTCTTTGATCGACTTGTTTCTGCTTAATTCACTTAGACGCGGTTTTTAGACAGCCCGCCTGACTGATCGTCAGATCGGGCAGGGATTTACGTGATTATCAGGATTTTTCTTCTGTCGTTTAGGTTAATAGTACAATCCTGATAATCATGTCAGAAAAAATACCCCCTAGTGAATCCACATTTGTATCTTACTCCAGTCGAACCTCAGAAACAGAAGCTCCACTAGGAATCATAGGAAAAACATTTTCTTCTTTTTCAACACGCACATGCAAAAGATAAGGCCCTTTCGCATCCAGCATTTCTTGAAGCGCAGCATCCAGTTCTTCCGGTTTAGTAATCGTCTTTCCAGGAACACCAAAACCCTCAGCGATCTTCACGAAATTTGGATTCTTAAGCGAAACGGATGAATATCTTTTGTCAAAAAACAATTGCTGCCATTGGCGAACCATACCGAGATATTCATTGTCAAGCAAAACGATTTTTACGCCAACATCCCATTGATGACACATCCCTAATTCCTGCAAAGTCATTTGAAATCCACCATCTCCTATGAACGCAATCACCTCTTTTTCAGGCTTCGCCAACTTCGCCCCAAAAGCGGCAGGTAAACCAAATCCCATCGTACCAGCACCACCAGAAGAAACCCATTGGTTGGTGTCTTTGTAGTTGTAATATCTAGCAGCGATCATCTGATGTTGTCCAACGTCTGTTACCACGATTGCTTCACCATTTGTCATCTTACTAACTTGGTGTACTACCTGTCCCATCTGGATATTTCCATCCTTGCTTGACTTGATATCACTATGGATAACCATGTCGAATTCCTTTTGCTTAAGCACTTCAAATTCTGCTAGCCATTTCGGATACTCTTTTTTGTCCACTAAAGGAATCAAAGCTTTAAGTGCTAATTTAGCATCAGCTAAAACAGGAACATCAGCCTGTACATTTTTATTAATTTCAGAAGGATCAATTTCGATGTGAATGATTTTTGCCTGTTTTGCATATCTGCTCAGATCACCAGTTACCCGATCATCAAAGCGCATTCCCACAGCAATTAAAACATCGCACTCATTGGTTTTGAGATTGGGAGCGTAGTTGCCATGCATGCCCAGCATACCCATGTGTAGGGGATGATCTGAAGGGATGGAAGAAAGTCCGTGAATGGTACAGCCCAAAGGAATTCCCGTTTTTTCGACAAAGGTTTTGAAAGCCTCTTGTGCATGTGCGATTTGAATACCATGGCCTGCTAGGATCAATGGCTTCTTAGCTCCGTTGATTAATTCCGCCGCATTTTTAATCGCAGTATCGTCAACTTTCGGATTGGGATGATAGCTTCGGATCGTAGGTTTCTTTTTGTAAGAAAACTCCAGTTCACCAAATTGCGCATCTTTAGTAATGTCAATTACAACTGCTCCCGGTTTGCCCGAATTGGCGATATAAAATGCTTTCGCAAAAACCGCAGGAATTTCTTCTGCTTTAGTAATTTGGTAATTCCATTTTGTAATAGAAGTGGTACAACCCACCACGTCAACCTCCTGAAATGCATCTGACCCAAGCACACTACTATGCACCTGCCCCGTGATACAAACAACCGGAGTTGAATCCATCGTAGCATCTGCGATTCCAGTAATTAAATTGGTTGCACCGGGGCCTGAGGTTGCCATGCAAACGCCCGTCTTCCTAGTTACTCGTGCATAACCTTCAGCCGCATGAATAGCTCCCTGCTCATGTCGAGGCAAGATATGTCGAAGTCTATCTTGGTAGTGAAACAGCGCATCATAAACTGGCATGATTGCTCCACCCGGATATCCAAAAATGGTATCGACTCCTTCTTCTAGAAGACATAGTAAGACTGCCTCTGCACCGGTTATGGTTTTCTTAGAAGTAGTGTCAGCGATGGTCGCAATTTTTTTATTATCTATTTTCTTAGTCATCTTTCTTTGTTTTTATTTTTCCTGAAGCCCCGGTTGAATTAGAATTAGAGTTAGAATGTGAATTAGAATATTCCCGTAAC
>CALGLS010000026.1 GCA_937959375.1 uncultured Saprospiraceae bacterium | reverse complement strand
ATCTCTCAGTCTTGCCAGAGGCAAGACGGTCTGACAGCCAGCCGGCAGGCGCAGCGGTCTCTCAGCCGAAGGCGGTCTCTATTATTATATAATCTCCCAAACTAATGTTACTTTTGCTACTCAAACACCAAATCATTATTTTCTTCTATGGAAATAGAAAATGCCTTAT
Source organism: uncultured Saprospiraceae bacterium (assembly GCA_937959375.1). GTDB lineage: Bacteria > Bacteroidota > Bacteroidia > Chitinophagales > Saprospiraceae > CALGLS01. Next base: position 19,434 of record CALGLS010000026.1, on the reverse strand, counting down.
TACTCGAAGTAGAAGCTTATGCCACTAATTTCATCACTGAGCAAGTGCCGAAGGAATATGCTTATCACGATGTTCAACATACCATTAATGTAGTAGAAGCAGTCAGAGAAATTGGGCAGTTGAAGGGCTTGAGCCAAAAGGATATGATACTTTTGGAGCTAGCTGCTTGGTTTCATGATACCGGATATGACAAAGGAGCTGTAGAGCACGAGGAACGAGGAGTAAAGTACGCCACCGAGTATCTTTCCAAAACAAGCTTCCCTCCTGAAGATCTTGAGAAGATTAACAACGCCATTCGGGCAACCAAACTACCACACGCACCTAAAAGTGATTTGGAAAAAGTTATCTGCGATGCTGACCTCAGTCATCTTGGAAAAACCAATTATTGGGATCGCTGTGGTCGTGTACGTCAAGAGCTTACGCTTACCAAAAATCTGACGATGTCGGAACAAGAGTGGATTGACTTTGAGATGAAGTTCATAACTGAGCATCAATATCAAACAGAAGCGGCACAAGAGCTTTATGGAAAACTGAAAAACAAACATATAAAGCAATTGAAAAAACAAAAACTGCGTCTCAACCCCTATGCTGCTTATACGGTAGATGAATTCACTGCACTTGATAGAAAAAAACGAAAAAAGAAAAAAAAGAAGCGATCGAAAAATAAAAGTGGGATAGCGGGGAGTGATGAAACCTTAAATGAGTTGGATCTTGGAAGAGGTGTTGAAACAATGTATCGTACCACTTATCGTACGCACGTCAATTTAAGTAGCATTGCCGATAATAAAGCGAATATCATGTTGAGTATAAATGCAATTGTGATTTCGATCACATTGTCGTCATTGATCCCTCGTTTTGAAACCAGTCCAAAACTTATCTTCCCAACAATAGTTCTTTTGTGCGTATGTTTAGCAGCGGTTGTTTTTGCGACACTTTCTACTCGTCCGAAAATCACCGAAGGAAAATTTACTCGTGAGGACATCAGCAACAAGCGTTCTAACTTATTGTTCTTTGGTAATTTCTACAATATGAACATTGATGATTTCCATTGGGGAATGATGGAGATGATTAAAGACAGTGATTTTCTTTATAGTTCAATGACGCGCGACCTTTATTACTTAGGGATTGTTTTGGCCAAAAAGTATCGTTATCTCCGTATATGCTATGGGATATTTATGTATGGTCTGATTATATCTGTCATCATCTTTGCGATTGCTTTTCTAATTTAGATGCCTTCTATATTGTAGCTACTCCTTTTCTTTTAGCTGTATTCCTTTTAATTTTGAACAAATCGGATGTCTTAACGTTTAAATACGTTAGGAACATTTGAAGTTGTTTAAAGCAACTTAATTGAACAAATTAAAATACAGATAAGATGATCTCAAAAAAAATGGAGGCAACTCTGAATAAACAAATTGAATTAGAAGCTTATGCTTCATTCCTTTATCTATCTATGGCCTCATGGGCAGATCAACAGGGATTAGAAGGAGCCGCTAAATTTATGCTCCGTCAGTCTAGTGAAGAACGCGATCATATGCTTCGTATCTTTCACTACATCAATGAGGTAGATGGCCATGCGATCACTCCTGCTATCAAACAACCTCCTAAAACATTTAAGTCAATCAATGTAATGTTAGAAGAGGTGTATAAGCATGAGCAAAAGGTAACTAAAGCCATCCATAAGATTGTAGAACTTTGCTACAAGGAGGATGATTACACGACCCTCAATTTCTTACAGTGGTATATTGATGAACAACGAGAGGAAGAGGCAACTATGCGCTCTATTCTTGATAAGGTAAAACTGATAGGAGAAGGAGGGCAAAAACTCTATTACATTGACATGGAAATGGAAAAGTTCAACGCCATGGCTGCTGCAGAGGCCGCGGCAGAAGCTGATGCTTAAAATCTAGGCAAGCAGTGACACACAGATTTTAGCGAAAATTCTCTAAAATTCAAGCAAAAAAAGTATCTTAGGATCCGGTTTTGAAGTTATCAAAACCGGATTTTAAATGCCTACACCTTAAAATATTAAATATATTTAATTCGTAAAGCATTAAACCTCTGGGTATGGAAGATAAAAATCTCGATTTTTTCTCGGAAGAAAACCAAGGTTTTGGGCCAGGAGAAATTATAATTATCAAGTTTTTTTACTTCGAAACACCCGCTCGTTTGTACGCTGCAAGATTAAAAGAGGCAGAAATACCCTCATTTGTCAGCAACGCGACTACTAGCATTCCGTTTGGCAACGGTAGTATCTCTCTACACATCCGAAAAGTAGACCAAGAGAAAGCTGCTCATATTATACATCAGCTTGACAAACGAAATTTACTAAATGAAATAAATGAGGATGAATCCTTTCATGATGCTGACCATGATGACATTGCTTATCAGAAGGCACTACATGAAAAGGATGGGCGTTTTTTTACGCCAATAGTCATTTTTGCGATTATTATCATCGCATTTATGGTGGCACACTTTGTTTTCAACAACCCTGTTGGTAGTTGGAGGTAAACTTTTGAAACTATTTAAAGGATTAAATAAAAAAGCCCACTACTGAAAAAATCAGAAGTGGACGTTTCAATACATTAACAACAAAACAGAAAGATAAATCTGCATAATTGCTAGCAACAGCAGATTCTATCAATTCGCTTTATGGTGCATAATTAACCACTTAAAATCATAAAATTCTTACTGTTTTGTTAAAAAGTTAAGTTGCTGGTAATGAATAGGTAAAGCCTTTAATTAAAGACTTTTACTTACCCTAAGCCGATTATACAATACTTTGTAGCGCTAATCACTATTTATATGCTGATTATAAGTAAATTCCGAACTTTACGATAAGTTAATAATTTACCTTCTCTTGGCATTCTTAAATTAGCCTGCTCAATTGTGAGCTTACTAAGATTTGTATATATTGCCGTTGTATTTATTAGTTCTGCACAGCGAGCACACCCAATATTAAAGTCAGTATTCCAATTTAAATTAGCAAAAGAGGAATATCTAAAATTGTTACGTACTACTAAAATTATCAAAAGGCAATGCTGTCGTTTGGATAAAACATTTATGCTCAATATTAATCCCATTTTCAACAAATTAATACATGAAAACCCCTACAGATCATATATTTCAACTCATCAGTTCTATGACTGCTGCGGAAAAGCGGTATTTTAAAAGGCACTACTCATCAGACAAAAGTTTGATTACTTCTTTATTTGATGTCATTAATAGTCAATCAGAATATAGTGAAGAGGAAGTAAAGGACCACTTTGGAGATAGCAAACTCGCTAAGAACTTAAAAGTTTATAAAGTACAACTCACGGATGTACTACTCAAAAGTCTTGTCTCTTATCACAACAAAAAGAGTATTCAAAGTAAAATAAGAATGGGACTAGAGGAGATTGACATTCTTATGGCGAAGCAACTCTTCGACATTGCTCAATCTAAAGTAAAACGCATCAAGGACATTTGTATAAAGAATGAGGCCTTTGAACACATCTTCCCTGTACTAGCCATAGAACAGTACCTCGTGAGCTTCTATAGCGCTAATCAGGACGTTGCTAAAAAAGAATCGTTTAAAGAATTAAGCGTTCACTTAAATTCAGTAAACGACATTTTTAAGCTACAGCATACCAGCCATCTTCTATCTGATTTGAAGAATCACATTCTAACGAATAAACTCAGCGAGGAAAATGAGCGCTTGTACAAAACTATGCAAGCAACAGAGTTAAGTAAACTAGAAGAAGGACAGGGTTCTATTCGAGAGCAATATTACCGACATCACGTTATTTCCATGATTTACCGAATGGTAGATAACGACCTACAAAAAGAAAACGAATACAAAAATAAGCAGGTAGAGTTACTCAAAAATAAGCCTAGCTTTATTGAAGCTTATCCAAAATTGTACTTTGCCTCTCTATACAACTATCTAAGTAGCTGTTGGAAATTAAAGAAATACGACAAACTAGAAGAAGGCATTCCTGAAATCAACGCATTCTTAAATGAGAAACCGCTATTGGAGCCAAACCATCTGTTTGTTTACTATCTAGAAATTTCTCTTTTCTATGTAAAGGGTTTTGAAGGATTTGATGAGACTTTTGAGTCAAATGTGATGAAGCATATCCGAAAGCACAAACAAGAGACAGATTACTTGGCTACATTGCTCTACCTACATTTCTCTATTATTCATATGATTTTTGAGCGCCACAAGAAGGTTCAATTCTTTTTGCGTCGACTTAGCGAAAACCTGAACAACCTCGATGCTGCGTTTGAACCTTTAATGTATATTATTGAATTAATTAGTCACTATCAATCTGGTGATTATGCGATTGCACAAAATCTAATTAATTCTCATTTGCGTAAGCAAAAAAGAAACCCGGATGCATATGACAATACTTTTAGTGAAGTCATTTTATTCTTTCAAACTTTAATTAAAACTTCTGGGCAAGAAGAGAAAAGCCAATTAGCCCGTGACTTTGAGTTGACAAAATACAACAATATGGATGGCTCATTACGCAATCTTTTAGAAGAGTACGGATTTTCAAAATGGCTAGTTTCTGTAAAAGAGAAACAAACATTAAAAGCCCAATTTAAAATTAAACACAATGATATTATTTAATCAAAAAAATACATTTTTTTATGTTTAATATGATTTTCTTGTGACTTAGTCACAATGACTTCGTCTATAAAGCAATACAATTCATATTACGTTTTTATTTTATTTCAAAAAATTATAATGCCAAAGCTTTCTACTCATGACAACTCTCCTCAAAAAAGCAAAAACGTAAATCCTACACCTCCAAAGCCTAAAAAAATAAAACAGACTGGAAAAGTAGATCTAGAAATAAAAGTTTAATACAAAAAGAAACACAAAAAAACAGGTGGCTAGTCTTTACATCTAGCCACCCGATTGGATTTGCATTTAAAAACATTTACTCAAGCTATCACGACTATAGAGTTCCTCGTAATTCCTGTTCTCTTTCTATCGCCTCAAACAAAGCTTTAAAGTTTCCTTTTCCAAATGATTTGGCGCCTTTGCGTTGAATAATCTCAAAGAAAACAGTCGGACGATCTTGTACTGGTTTAGTAAATATCTGAAGCAAGTAGCCTTCTTCATCTCTGTCTATCAGAATGTTTAAGCGCTTCAACTCCTTCAGGTCTTCTTCTATGTTACCTACACGCTCTAGAACGGTTTCGTAATAGTTGTCTGGTACATAAAGAAACTCAACACCATTGGCGCGAAGTGCATCAATCGTTGCTACTATATCATGAGTAGCAATAGCTATGTGTTGTACACCTGCAGTTCCGTAAAAATCAAGATACTCTTCTATCTGTGATTTCTTTACTCCCTTTGCAGGCTCGTTAATTGGAAATTTCACATAACCATTTCCATTAGAAACTACCTTACTCATTAGTGCAGTATACTTGGTAGAAATATCTTTATCATCAAAGGTAACCAGCAACTTGAAGCCCATTACATCTTGATAAAATTTCACCCATTTGTCCATGCCGCCTAGCTCTACGTTTCCTACACAGTGATCTACGTATTGCAAACCAACATTCGGAAGTTCACAATTCGATTCTTTCGCTTGGAAACCTGGCATAAAAATACCTTTGTAATTCTTACGCTCCACAAATGTGTGAATCGTTTCACCATAAGTATAAATAGACGCGCGTCTAATTTCTCCATCGTCATCTGTTAATACTTCTAAAGGCCCTGCAGATTTTGCTCCACGTTCAACAGCCAAGTTGTACGAATATTCTGCATCGTCAACCCAAAGCGCCATTACCTTTACACCATCACCGTGTGCTAATACATGCTTAGCTACTGGATGATCTGGATTCATTGCTCCGGTTACGATAAAACGAACTTTACCTTGTTGTAAAACATAAGAAGCAGTATCCGGAACACCGGTTTCTGGTCCACGGTAAGCAATTAATTTAAAGCCAAAAGCCATTTGGTAATAAAAGGCTGCCTGCTTTGCATTACCTACATAAAATTCGAGATAGTCTGTCCCATTCAATGGAAATAGATCCTTCTCTACTCCCGCTTGTGACTTAATCATTGTATCCATAATATTCTATTTTTAAGTTTGATTTATTTAAAATTATATCCTAAGTTGTTTGAAAATTTAGTGGTCTCCTAGCCAACTCTTGTAGTACGATTCATCTTCAATGCCTGCTGCATATTCGGTCATGAGTAAAGGTCTAAATGTATCTACCATCACCGCTAGTTCACCCGTTTCTTTAGCACCAATACTCTTCTCCACTGTACCAGGATGAGGGCCGTGCGGAATACCTCCAGGATGCAAGGTAATCATTCCTCGTTCTACGTGTTTACGACTCATGAAATCACCATCAACATAGTACAACACTTCATCACTATCAATATTACTATGATTGTAAGGAGCAGGAATGGCTAAGGGGTGATAATCAAACAATCGCGGAACAAACGAACAAATCACAAAGCCTCGCGCTGCAAAAGTTTGATGTACTGGTGGTGGCTGATGTACTCGCCCTGTGATCGGTTCAAAATTATGAATCGAAAAAGCATATGGATAAACATAACCATCCCAACCCACCACATCAAACGGATGACTCAGATAGTGGTATGGATAAATATTGTCTTGCTTTTTGATATACAACAAGAAGTTTCCTTGTTCATCATTTGTTTCCAACTCGGAAGGTTTGCGGATATCTCGTTCGCAAAATGGTGAGTGCTCCATCAACTGTCCAAATTGATTTCTATATCGCTTGGGCGTAATAATAGGGCTACTCGATTCTACAATTAAAAGTCGATTATCTGCTGTATCAAAATGTAATTGATAAATGGTACCACGTGGTATTACTAGATAATCACCATAGCCAAATTTAATATTACCATACATGGTTTTCAACACACCCGACCCTTCGTGTACAAAGATCACTTCATCCGCATCTGCATTTTTGAAATAATAATCGGTCACACTTTTTTGTGGCGCTGACAATATAATTTTGCAATCGTTGTTTACCAACACCGGTTTGCGACTTTTCAGATAATCATCTTCTGGTTTTACACCAAAACCTTTTAAGCTACGATGCTTGAGTTGCTTATCATGAATCGTTTTAGGAGCAACGGAATACGGCTCTCCTACTTGTACAATCTGTGTTGGAGGATGCGTATGATAGAGTAAAGAGTAGTTGTCACTAAACCCTTCTGTTGAGAAAAGTTGTTCACTATATAATTCACCGTTAGGTTTGCGAAATTGGGTATGTCTTTTATCTGGTATTTTTCCTAGGCTATGGTAATGCATTTTCTTGTTTTTTATTTTTTTTTTAAATGGGACCGCTTCGCTATCAGATTGCTGCTTCTGCCTTTGGCAGATTTGCTGAGAGACCATTCGGCTTGAAGGCCTCATTGAGAGACCGCTTCGCTGAGAGACTTTCCCTCTAACGTAAACTCCGCAGTAGAATATTCGCGTTAGACGAGAAGTCTCTCAGCGAAGCGATCTCTCAGTGGTGGCAGCGCCGCCACGATCTGACAGCCGCAGGCGATCTGACAGCGAAACGGTCTCATATCTCATTCTTCAAGATTATCAAATATAGCGTTCAAAGTCCGCATCATATGATTCAGGTCTTCTAGATTAATTCCTTTCCATCCCGTTTTACGAAAGTCCATTACTATCGGGAGTACCTCCTCTATTTTTTGTTCCCCTTTATTAGTTAGGCAAATGTTGAATTTTCTTCGATCACTAGTATCAGCAACGCGTTCAATCAATTCTTTATTAACCAGCAAATCAATAATACGCGTCACCGTAGGTGCGTCTTTAAACGTTTGATTCGCAATCTCATATTGACTCAATCCATTGTCCTTATGAATTGTTTGGAGAATAATCCATTGATCTACCGTAATACCTGTATCGGCCTCCTTCAACATCTTTTGGTAAAACTGCTTCATGCGCTTTGCCGTCCGCTCGATAATAAAACCGGGAATCTCAGACTTTTTATTCTTAACAAATCGTACTTCTGTGCTCATTTTTGTTATTTAGTTGTCATACTAACTATTCGCAAGTTAACGATTTATTTGAAATAAACGAAGGGAATGGGGATGGGAAATTGGAATTGGAATTGGAATTAGAATTGGAATTGGAATTAGAATGTTCCCTTTATCGTGGAATGGGAATGGGAATGGGAATGGGAATATTAACGCAGAGCTGCGAACCACGGGAAAACTGCAACTTTAATTTTAACTCAGCCGCTTAATTGCGCTTAGTCATAGTAGCATCAAGGCTATGTGCCATCTTTTGAATGGCCTCTACGATGTTATCTAGAGCAGGTGGATAATCAACATACTTGATCTTGTGGCTGTCTTTTCCCCAAATGGTAACGGTTACCACTTTTTTACGGGAACCATAGGCCACAACTAAGCGAAGCGGGATAGGAATTGGCTTACCTCGTTTGCGCTCCTCACAAGCAGCCATATCGCAATCATAAATTTGATCAAACTCAAAGAATCGTTGTGCGATAATAAATTCAGCAAACTGCTCCAACTCATCGCGAGAAATCGTTCTTTTAGTAATGGTCAAGCCAGAATTTGCGCCTTTGTATTCTTTGACTAAACGACCATCGCTTTTAATATGGATGTAATCACGGAGAACAGGATCTATTCCTCCATAAAAGCCTCCTCCAATTAACTCTATGTTGATAAAGATAGGTTCTTTCTTAGGTTTTCTTTTTTCAGCTCTTCTTTCTCTTCTTGACTTTCGCTTTCGTTTCTTCTTTTTTCTAAAAGCCAAACGATCTTTTAGCTTTCGCACATCAGCACGCTCGACTAATACTTCTGGAAGTTCGTAAGAAGGTTTTACAAAAGGAGCATCCTTACTTTCCACACGAATGAAATGATATTGATAGGTACCTTTACTATTGGCTTGAGTAAATTCGAGCATTAGCGTATTCTTAGTAGCTCCAGCAATTTCAAATTTTTTAATATGCTTAAAACTGTAGAATAGTTCACTACCATTTAAGCTCCAAGTTCCACGGGTCATTTGCCCATTGAGATATTGCTCAAAAGTATAATCGTATCGAAAATGTAAAAAGTAATCGTAAAAATCCTCGGCTTGGTGAATAATGGTATTCGACTCGAGGTGAATGGCATAGGTATAGCGCCATTTTGTTTCAGCAATCATACGCTCTGGTACAGCAGGATAATTGGTACCCCACCCCAGTGAATCATCAACTTGTGCATAGCTATCCCCTGGCACAAATGTGCTGAGCAACAAGAATACATAGATCCAAATTTTCTTCATCGTAATTGCTAATGCTTTGACTTTACTTTGATGATGCTTAATACAAGCAGTCAGTCGTTGACGCTCAAAATTGATCACTTGCTACCTATAAGCTTACTTCTTCAATAGTCGGAAGCTAAGTTACTCTTAAAATCTAAACCCAAGGGTTAAGATATATCTATTTACTGCTCCTTCATTCGTTACTACTTGTTCTGCAGCAGCATCTATTAATCGGTACGGTATAAAAGTATCATCTGTCTGTAAGCCTTTATAGGCAAAGTCCACATAGAACTTCTTTTGGCGCAAGCCAACACCTAAGCTATAAGTAGTACTGCTAGATTTATCCGCATAAGGCGTGCCAATTATACCATAGCCCGCTCGAAATCGAAACTTTTCGTAAGCATATTCTCCTCCTAGACGAAGGTTGATAGCCGAGTTGAAGGTTTCTCCGATTTCTTGGTTCAACGATTCTTCAATAGCCACATCTCCTGGATTGGTAGAATTAACGGTCAAATCAAAGTTTGACTTCGAATAATCAACATATTCTAGCTCTGCAGTAATAAAGCCAGAGCGCTTGATGATAGCTGCTCCGCTTATCATAGCACGCATGGGTGTTTTGAGCTTGTATTCATATGGCTCTCCTTCTGGCTCCGAAGCTGGAACAGCAGAACGAACAGGCTCGCCTTGGTCATCAAAATATACAAAATCATAGGTAAGTCCACTATCCCATCGATCTGTCATACTGATTGCCGATGGTGTATGTAGAGCAGCTCCTACCCGGAACATTTGATTGATTCGATAAATCACCCCAATTTTCGCATTGATACCAAATCCAGTAGTTCTTAAGTTTTCTGAATAACTCAAACTCTTAAAGAATGGAATGGATTCCTCATCATTGTTTTCCTCTGTGTATACTTTCTCTTCTGAATATTGAATAAATGGTAGACCTACTGTTAGACCATACATAAATTTGTGATTATAATTTCCGGCAAGGGAAAGAACCATTTCATTATATTTACCATCTGTTTTTACAGTTTGACCTCGCTTTACATCTGCATCTGGGGCAGCCTCAAAATCACTACTGTAGTCTAAGGTATTTTCATCAACGATATAAATCGCTTCAGTTTCATAAGCCAAGCCTTCTTCATAAGGGTACAATTCATTTGGTGCAAAACCATCCGCAAATTCCAGCCACCGATCAACAATAGAACCTTTAGATGTTCCATCGTAAGTAAACTCCTGACTAAAGTTCGCTAATTTATTCATACCAATTCCAAAATTCATAGTCTTCCATTTGGAAGCCACAGGTTGAGAGGCGAAGACGATTCCAACATTACTTAGACTAAAGTCATTTGCATTTTCAGAATTAGAACTATTACCAGCTCCTGCTAAAATAGACTGAGTTCTTTTTACTTGAAAGGCAGGTGTAATTACAAATTCAGAACTTCGATATGCTCCAAGTCCAGCTGGATTAGTACTCAACGTAGAGTAATCAGCTCCCAAGGCTCCCATTGAGCCTCCCAAACCTATCGTTCGTGCAGTACCCCCTCCTAGTTCTAAAAAAGAGTATCGCAGCGCATCGTTAATATTCTGCGCATTGAGGAAACTCACTACAAATAAAAAACAAAAAACATGAGTTATACGATTCATATATTTACTGATTATGATGATTTTTTTAATAACAGAGTTCTTTAGTAACTCCAGATCTGCTCTTCAAATGTAGTAACAATCTATTACTTTCCCATGCCTCATCCTGACGGATTATCAAGACTGGAATATTAGTTCTTTGAAAAATAGATTGTTGCTACGACCAGTGTTGATTCCCCAGACATTCTATTAAAAACAGGTGCTATCTGGATATAAAAAAGTGGGTGAAAGTTATACAACCATCCACCCACTTTTTGAGAATATTTTAATTGAAACCTATATTAGTTTCTTCCTTTTCTGCTTCGGCTGCTTCCAGAACTTCTAGAAGACTTACTACTTCCTCCACGGCTTCTACTTGGGCTGTATGTTTTGGAAGAACTTCGATTGTTACTTCTTTTGAACGTTCTATTTGAAGAACGAGAAGATGATTTACTAGATTTGTTATAATCTCTGTTTGATCGATTCGTTCTTGTTGAAGTCTTAGAAGTTGAAGAACGTCTGCTTGGACGATCGTAAGTTCTATTTGACTTCGTTTTGGTGTTGCTAGATCTGTTTGTAGTAGCTTGCTTCTTACGAGAAGCATTACCTCTAGTTGCTTTAGATCTTGTAGATGCAGTTCCTCTGTTAGGATTTGCTGTACTATTTTGTCGGCTTGAGTTAGTGTTTACGTTGCTTCCTGTTGCTTTACCATTTCTTCTTGCACCTGAGTAAGAACTCGTTGGTGTAGAGTTGTTGGTGTTGCCAGTGTAAGCTCCTCCACTCCATGATGGTGGGCAGTAAACATTGCTTCCAAATCCATTATTGAATCCGTTGTTGAACCCATTATTGAACCCATTATTGAATCCATTGTTATATCCGTTATAGTACCCGTTGTTAAACCCGTTGTTATATCCATATGGATTATAATTGTTGAATCCTCTTCTGTTTGAGAAAACGAATGTAAATCCAGGACGGTAATTGTTCCAGCTATTCCAGCCGTTATAACGATTGTAGCGATTGAACCTTCTGTAGTCTCTGTAGTTATCGAAAACATAGATAGCTGTACCAGGAGCATAGAAAGGATCATAGTTATATGCATCTACATATACTGGAGCGTAGAAATCAAACCCTCTGTATGGTCTATGGAAACGACGGATTCTTGAAGAATACTGGTAATCGTAGCCATTATCATAGTCGTCATAACTATCATTGTCATAATCAGAAGACTCATTGCTATTGCTGTTTGAATAATCATCGCTGTCATCATTATCGTAATAATATTCAGTTGATGTGTCATCCTCGTCTGGGTTGTAATAGACATCGTCATATTGAGCGATAGCCGTGTTTCCCATTCCGAAAACAAACAAGGCGATAAAAAGGGAAAAAATCTTATAATTTTTCATACTTACTTTATTTAGTGTAATTACTGTGACTCTCTTACAAGTTACAGGTGTAATTTATTACTTTTGTAGCTTTATTTTAGTTAAAAATGTATTAAAGTTCTTAGTAAATGACTTTTAAATGGTCATAAAGCCTTAATTCATTGTTCTTTTGTGTCCCTGTTGACAATTCCAGCTAATCTTTATGAGCAATTTACATTATTAAGACGTGGCACTTTTTTCTCGTCACATGTATTATGCTTAAGTATTTGTTAAAATTGTATGTTTATTGTCTTCAGCTTCCTGTATTTAGTTATATGGCCGTTCGCTTTGGTAACGGACTTTTTTTTTATAAAAAATATTGGAAAAGGAACTTTTTACTATAAAACATCCCTTTTGACAAAGAAGTTGTTTAAAAATGGAGGATCAATGATTTACAAGAAAATCATCATTCTATTTTAAAACAACTTCAAACAGTTATTTAAAAAGAACAAACTATTATTGAATCAATAGACACACAAGTTAAGTAGAATCAGACATGGCAAAAGAAATCACAAGCAGGGAAGAAGATTATTCCCAATGGTACTTAGACATTGTTAAAAAGGCAAACCTGGCTCAAAACTCTGCAGTGCGAGGATGTATGGTGATCAAACCATATGGATTCAGCATTTGGGAAAAGATGCAAGGCCAATTGGACAAAATGTTCAAAGACACTGGTCATCAGAATGCTTATTTCCCAATTTTCATTCCTAAAAGCTTTTTAAGTAAAGAAGCGCAGCATGTTGATGGCTTTGCAAAGGAATGTGCAGTTGTTACTCATCACCGATTGATGAATGATCCTAACGGAGATGGCGTCGTCGTAGATCCATCTGCAAAATTGGAAGAAGAACTAATCATTCGACCTACTTCAGAAACAATTATTTGGAACACCTATAAAGACTGGATTAAATCTTATCGAGATTTGCCATTGTTAATTAACCAATGGTGTAATGTTGTTCGATGGGAAATGAGAACTCGTTTGTTTTTACGAACGGCTGAGTTCTTATGGCAAGAAGGCCATACCGCGCATGCCACCAAAGCAGAAGCAATTGCAGAAACGAAACAGATGCAAGAGGTGTATGCTGAATTTGCAGAAAAATTCATGGCAGTTCCTGTCATCAGAGGTTTCAAATCTGAGAACGAACGATTCGCTGGTGCGGTAGATACCTTCACTATAGAAGCATTGATGCAAGATGGAAAAGCATTGCAAGCTGGAACGTCGCACTTTTTGGGTCAAAATTTTGCGAAAGCTTTTGATGTAAAATTCTTAAACGAAAATCAAAAGTCAGAATACGTTTGGGCGACCTCTTGGGGCGTAAGTACTCGACTAATGGGAGCGCTCATCATGACACACTCTGATGATGAAGGTTTGGTTGTACCACCAAAACTAGCTTCTACGCAGGTGGTGATTATTCCAATTCCAAAACCAAACGAGGAGATCGATGCTGCGGTTGAAAAAATCATGGCTGACTTAAAGGCAAAAGGTATTTCTGTAAAGTACGATCAAGACAAAAAGAAACGTCCTGGGTTTAAATTTGCTGAACATGAAATGCACGGAATCCCTATTCGACTAGCCATTGGAAAAAGAGATTTGGAAAATGGTGTAGTGGAAGTAGCTCGAAGAGATACCAAAGAAAAAACATCTCAACCATTGGCAGGGATTGCAGATCACGTTGAACAACTTTTGGAAGACATTCAAAACAACTTATACCAACGTGCTTTGGACTATCGCACAGCGCATACCTTCAAGGCAGATACGATGGAAGAGTTTACCGATATTCTTGAAAACAAAGGCGGTTTTATCTACGCACATTGGGATGGAACTGTTGAGACAGAAAAGAAGATTAAAGAATTAACCAAAGCAACGATTCGTTGTATTCCAAACGATTGGACAGAGGAAGCAGGTAAGTGTATACTGACTGGAAAGCCTTCTAACCGTCGGGTTGTTTTTGCGAAAGCGTACTAAATGGAATGGTGATTAAAGTGATCGTTGCAGTTGCAATACACTTTAGTTTAGCCTTTGAATACTAAAAAAGGAATCTCTCAACTGTTTGATAATGGTTGAGGGATTTTCTTTTGAGAATTGTTAAATATAGCGTCAGAAATGCTTTAAATTGGTTTTGACTTAAAACAATATTTGGTTTTGATTTGTAATTTCAATATATTGTACTAATGAATTTTCATAAAGCCAAAATATTAAACCATGAAGACGCACGTCCGCGAAATATTAATCTACTACAATCCTCAATCCAGTCTAGATCGAAAAACAGTAGCCTATGCTCAAAGTGTGGTCTCACATGTTAAAGCATACAGTTTTGAGAAAAACCCCTCTACAAGTTCAAGTTGGCAAATGATTATCAAGTCATTGAATCGTCATCCCAAAGAACTAATGAATAAGGCACATCCTTATTATCAGGAGCACATCAGAGGAAGAGAGTTTAGTCGAGAAAGTTGGATCAACGTCCTCCAAAAAAATCCACAATTACTAAGAGCTCCTATCGCTGTTCGTGGCAACCGAGTGATTCTTTGCGAAAGTCCTACTGATATTTATAAATTGGTAGGTGTGACTAGAAATTAAATTAGCTGTTTAACCAATACACCGCCCCACAACCAACTAAAATAATCTTTCATAAAAGGAATATCGGGTTTCTATCGGTATTCCTTCTTTATTTTGAGTCTCTTTTGTATTTTTGTAGTCCTGATTTGGTCAACAAGATCAATTCCACCTTTTTTTAAATCTAAAAAATTACAAACCATGGCGTTTGAAGCAGAAGGCAAATTGCACAAGAAATTTGACACCGTTCAAGTTACTGATAAATTCAAGAAAAGAGAATTTGTTATTGAAATGGAAGATGGTGCTTATTCTCAAATCGTAAAATTCCAATTAACACAAAACAATTGTGATAAACTTGACCCTTACAATGAAGGCGATATGATGAAAGTTACTTTCTCATTGCGTGGTCGAGAGTACACAAAAGAAGGTAAGACATCTTACTTCACAAACCTTGATGCTTGGAGACTTGATAAAGCTGGCGCTGCGGTTGCCGCTGCTCCACCTGCTGCTAATCAGGACTTTCCAACCACTGAGCCTGCAGCTACAACTAGCTCAGAAAGCATGGACGACGATCTACCTTTCTAGGTTAATCTTCTCTAAACACAAGTCATCCCGAATTTTGAACTCGTTTCAAAGTTCGGGATTTCTTTTTTATATAATAAAGGTTTGAAAGGGACATCAATCGTAGAGTTTACCTGGTGCCTAAACAGGCCCGCGATCGTACCCTTCAAACCTTATTACCTTCAAACCTTATCCCTTCCAACTTTTCCCTATCTTTGCGAAATGGCGGATAGCACAATCGATGATAAAATCACAGAACTACAACGACTCCTTCAACTCGAGAAGGAAAAAGACTTTGAGCAGTACCGTCAGGAAGTGCTACAATTATCCCTATCTGAAAAACGTAAAAAGGGCGTTACTTGGCAACCGCTAGAAATTCTAAAACAAGGTTATACTTTTGGTGAACGTGCTTTCATTACTGTAAAACGAAGTACGGCGCTCAACGAGCCACACCGCTTTAGAGGAGGTGCTCCTGTTACCTTTTATTCTTTGGCAGAAGATAAATTTAGTAAAAACGATAAGCGCTCTAAAAATGGTGTCATTCACTTTGTAGAAAGAAACAAAATGAAAATCATCTTGAACACCAAAGATTTGCCAGACTGGATTATGAATGGGCAACTGGGTGTCGATTTACTTTTTGATGAGCGTACTTATCGTGAGATGGAAAATGTTTTGGATGTTTTACACAAAACAAAAACAGGTCGAATTTCAGAATTAAAAAGTATTCTCCTTGGAGGGGATCAACCTCGCTTTGGTCAATTACCTGTAGTACATCAACCTTATCTTAATGAAGCACAAATTAACGCTGTCCAACAAGTACTAGCCGCAGAAGATGTCTCTATCATTCATGGCCCTCCGGGCACTGGAAAAACAACCACTATTGTTCACGCCATTAAGCTTTTGTGCGAAACAGAAAAAACTGTTTTGGTTACTGCTCCTAGTAATGCCGCAGTGGATTTACTAGCCGCTCGACTTTCGTCAAAAGGACTAAACGTTGTTCGAATTGGAAACATATCTCGAGTAGATGAATCACTCATTTCACTTACTTTAGATGGGCGGCTTTCTGATCATCCTGAAAGTAAAAATATAAAAAAGGTCAAAATTGAAGCGGCCAAGATGCGACGAGAAGCACAGCGCTACAAACGAAGATTTGGTGCACAAGAACGAGAGGACCGCAACGAAGCTTATAAGGAAGCAAAGGATTTGGAGGCTTGGGCAAAAGCATTAGAAGACCGTCTCATTTCTGAAATATTACATGGTGCCAATGTGATTGCTTGTACTTTAGTCAATGCAGCTCACAGCATGCTAGAGCAAATAAAATTCAGAACGGTCGTTATTGACGAAGCCGCTCAGGCTTTACATCCTGCTAGTTGGATTCCGATCATTCGAGGACATAGAGTAGTGCTTGCAGGAGATCCTTTTCAACTACCTCCAACCGTCAAATCTAATCAAGCCAAACGAGATGGCTTTGGAGTTACACTTTTAGAAGAGGCTGTTGAGCGATTTGAAACAGTAAGCTTTTTGGACATACAATATCGCATGAATGAAAAGATCATGCAGTTTTCAAATCAACAATTTTATGGGAATAAACTAGTGGCTGCAGAGATGGTGGCTAACTGGGAATTAGAAATTCCATTTGCTTCTCCTATCGAATATATTGATACTGCTGGTTGTGGTTTTATGGAAGAAATAAATCCTAAAACAGAAAGTAGATTCAATGCTGGCGAGTATTTTATTATTCGTGAACACTTTCTTCAATTCACCCAGCAACTTGCCGAAAAGAACATGGAACTACCATCTATTGCAATCATTTCACCTTATCGCGCGCAATGCATGTACATTAAAGAAGAGATGGAAAAAGATGAAAAATGTGCAGATTTTCTACCGCTCATCAGTGTTGATACCATTGATTCTTTCCAAGGTCAGGAACGCGATATCGTTTACATCTCTTTGGTTCGTGCCAACGAAAAAAGTGAGATTGGTTTCTTATCTGATTATCGTAGAATGAATGTTGCAATGACTCGTGCAAAAAAGCAACTGGTCGTTATTGGTGATAGCGCAACTGTGGGAAATGATAAATTTTACGGCGCCTTTATGGACTATGTGGACAAGGTTGGTGGTTACCGATCTGCTTGGGAGTTTATGGGGTAGCGGAATGGGAATTAGAATTAGAATTAGAATGCTAGTAAAAAACATACTGAAAATCTACAATCGCGAATAATTCTTCTCCAATATAAGTTCGCTGGCGAATTAGTCTTTTATTTTTATAAATCTTCACGAAGCGTTTGTAGTTGGTAGTTTCTATTTCTTGCCAAAGGGTTTTATCTGCGTTATATTGATATTCGACAAGTCGATTGCTTTCATTTGGTGATTGTGAAATCATTATAATTTTATCGATACGGCCATCTGGAAAGTAATTATACTGAGTCCGAGTTGCTTCCTCTCCATTTGTATCATAGAAAATAACTTGCGATCTTTTCCCTGTTTTTTTGTCATAAGTATAGACTGTCTTTTTGGTTTCAAAACTCTTTCCTTTTCTCTTACCATCGAGTGAATACGTTTTGTGGGTAGTTCCTTTTAGACTATCTCTATCATTGTAGTGAAACAAAAAGCGTTCTCTCAAAATAAATTGCTCTCCTAGCTCTCCACCTTTTAAGAATGTTTTCTTTTCGACCATCTGCCCCTTATCATTTCGATATTCAAAAACCTTGAAAACTTTGCCACGGTAGTGCTCTTGACGAATACTCGTGTTCTTTTTGTACGCGTAGCGAATGATGGTAGATGATTCTTCGCTACCAATTCTCTTTTCGAGGAGGCGGCCTTTTTTATCGTAATCTAAAGTAATCTTCTCCCCATTTTCATCATCTTCATTGTAATAACCTGTGAGATTTCCTGCTTTATCAAAATAACTGGTATTCGCTTTTATCACTTCACCATCCAGCTGCATCCATTCTATTATTTTGTGGACTTTCTTTTCTAGTTTAGGTGCTTTTGTAAAATACTGGGCACTAGCAGTCAAGGGGCATAATCCGACAACTAAGATCATCAGTAAACTATAAATTGTATTTCTCATCAGGCTGTTTTGCTGTGAAAGTAGGGAGAATTTTTGAAAGTAAGAAGTACTGGAATGTAGCATAGCTTTGATGAGGAATGCTAATGGTTTGTTAAAGCTGGGCAGGTGTGTGGATTTCTGGTTATATTGTTGGGGAGACGGAAGGCGGAAATCCGATTCTTCCTCCAACTTTAAAATAAATTCCACAGTATGAACAAATTAACCATCCTACTTTTTTGCTTTCTATCATTACCGCTGCTTTCTGAAGCGCAGTGGCTTACAGGAATGCGAACCTACTATAGTGACGATTTTCGTGAATGGGTCATCTACACAGATGATGAAGATATGGAAGGCGATTTAAACATGCGCTGGAAATCACAAAATGATTGGTCAGAATGGGATTACAGTATCGGCGATTTATCAGGTACGATCCGAGCTACTTTCCGAAATGATCCAAGTCAGTTTGAAATAAGAGGTGATGGCATCACCGTGACGGCTCGTCGATTATTTGCCAACGATTTTCGCGAATGGAGAATCACTGATAATGAAACAACTTTAATTTTTAAAACTAAATGGGGAAACAACACCAACGAGTGGACCCTACGCGATGAAAAGAAAGGAAGCTTCGATATGGAAACAGAATGGGAGGGCGATCCTCGCGACTGGCGAATAGATGATGAACTAGACGAGGAAGTGAGTTTGCAAATGAAGGTAGCTATGATTTTTTTGGCGATTTATCATGCTTCTCCTCGGGAGTAATTGGAAGACGGGAGTCCGAAGACGGAAGTCCGAAGTTTCCTACGAACGTGAATCCCTATATTGTGAAGGCGCGTTAGTGGGAAACTTCCGACTTCCGTCTTCCGTCTTCGGACTTCTCAACTACCCCATTATCTGCTCCGAGTGAATCTTAGCTTTTACCTTATCAATAACCTTCTCAATCTTTCCCTTCTCATCAATTACAAA
>CALGLS010000025.1 GCA_937959375.1 uncultured Saprospiraceae bacterium | reverse complement strand
TCAATAAAGTTTTCTTCCCTTGAATATCTTCAGGATATTCTGGTTTACAAGCCGTAAAAAGCAAGATTAAACTTAAGAAGGCAATTACGTTTTTCATCGAGATTCGTTTATTAGTATGTTTAGTAAAAATGAGGTTTGTTTGTTTAATTTAGTCCGAAGTCCGAACCTGCCTAGTCGGCAGACAGGGTTTCCCGCGATCGTCTATCCGCGTTAGACGAGAACTTCGGTCTTCCGACTTCCGTCTTCGGTCTTCCATCTAATTCCCCAACGCCTTATCCAAAGCAGCTTTCGCTACCAACAAGTCGTAGAGTGCAACCAAATGATTTTGCTGTGTGGTATACAAGCTTTGTTCGGCTTGCGATATTTCGAGGCTGGAGCCAACACCTTCGCGATATTTTACCATTGTAGTGTTATAAATTCTTTCAGCCAATTCCATATTTTTCTTTTGACTAGCCACTTGATTCAAAGCATTGGTGTAAGCCGTTCTTGCGTTTTGAAGTTCCAGTGTAATCGCACGTTCGAATTCTTTCTTTTGATTGAATGCGATTTCTTGAGCTAGTTTTGCACGTTGAATTTTAGCGCGTTTTTCGAATCCATCAAAGATCGGAACGTTTATTTGTCCTCCAATCAAACCAACAGGAACCCAAAATCCAGTGTTATTTAATTTGTTTCCTTGAAATCCGTATTGATAACTTGCGAAAGCAGCTACTGATGGTAAATATCCTTTTTTATATTGTTCAACATTTAAGGCGTTTAACTCCAAACCTTTTTCGATTACCTTGTATTGTGGATGACTGTAGTAGTTGATCCCTGAAGTTAATTCCTCCTCCGTTGCTTCAGTTAAAAGTGTTTCAACATTATCGGATAGTGTCAATTCTTCATCCATTGGATAGTTGATTGAAAACTTCAAATAGTTGACAGCGATTTCGCGTTGGCGAAGCAGCTTTTCTCGTTCTGTATTAAGGTTAGAGATTGAAAGTTCCAAGCGATCTACATCCAGTTGTTCTACAAAACCTTCTTTATAGAGTGCCTGTGTTTCCACAAATAGCTTTTGGATATTTCCTAAATTCTTATCTAAGTTACCAATGCTTTCTGTAATCAATAAAGAAGGTAAGTAAGCTTCGCGAACTTTGTCAGCGACTTCTTTTTCTTTCGCCTTGAGTTCATAGTCTACATAGTTTCGAAAATCACGAGCGGCTTTTAGGGCAGTTAGGTAAGTACCATCAAAGACTAGTGCGCTCAGATTAAGTCCTGCATTGAAGTTGTGCTTAAGCGAGAACGACACATTGGGATTGTAACCATCTGGCAACATACCTGTATTCGGATCTCTTGCTAGGTCGATAAAAGGATCTGGAAGTCTTACGGTCGGTACTTTGAAATAATAAGAGTAATCTATCTTTCCGGTCAGTTGCGGTAATCCAACTGCTCTTCTTTCCTCAACTTGAGCCTCTGCATCAGCGATATTTATTCGTGCATTTCTAATACTGAGGCTATTGTCCTTAGCATACTTTGTTGCTTGTTCCAATGACATTTCTGATTGGGCAATAACAGTCATAGTACAGAACAAGGTAGCTATCGTTAAAACAAATTTTGCAAGTGGTTTTTTCATATTATGTATCTAGTTTTTTTTGGTGCAATTCTATTTTAGTCAACGATTTATTTTTCTTTTGATAAATATTTCTCCAATCGTTTCAATCCTTTTCTAGAGGCAACTCCATGGATATGATATTGAATATATTCTTTAAATAGTTTTTCTTTGTTGTAATCTTTTAATGGGAATAAATCTTCATTCACAACCAACAAAGTTTTACCTCCATATAACTTTGCAACGATATCAGGATTAAGATCTTCGCGATACAAACCTTCTTCTATTCCTCTCTCTAGATTACCTTTTATAAAAGCATAGACATACTCCATATGAAGTGACTCCAGTAAGTCCCATGTTTTTTTATAATGTTTTTGAAGATCGTAGATGGTGGTAGGATTCAGTTCACGAAGTTGTTCTACCCCATATTTAGCAATACCTAAAATCTCATCAATGGCGTCTTTAGCATGATCTCGAATTTCTGTCAATGCAACCAACTCCGCATCTAAATGCCATTTAATAACTTGCTCAAGCAGATCGGTCTTATTATCCACAAACTGATATAAGGTCTTTTTAGAAATACCTAATTCCTTAGATATACTATCCATCGTCATGCTTTTTACACCATAGCGCATAAAAAGATGTTCAGCCCCTTCTAATATTTTATTGATCGCTTGCATTTAATTAATTTATTCGCCGCAAATATAGCTTCTAAATACATTGGAAACAATTTTTTCGAAAAATGTTTCGAACGTTTTCTATCTTTTTTTGTTGAATCGTCATATTTCTCAGACAAAACGTCAGGATTCACTATTGAATCGTTATTTTTGTGCCGCAATATTTACTACTCATTACAGTATTTTAGCCCTATATTTAGGGAATATTTATTGATCAAATAAAAAAACATAAATCACATATTATGAAACAATACGTCATCGCTATTTTCGTCCTTGCTTTTATATGGGCATGTAATAATCCAAGTGTTTCCAACTCAGGAGGAGATGATTTGGGTGAAGCAGTTTTCAAGAAAAACTGTAAACTATGCCACGGTATAGATGGGAAGCAGATGCTTAATGGCGCCAAAGATCTCAATCTTTCTACCATGACCCTTGAGGAACGTGTCAACATTATTACCAATGGAAAAAAAGTAATGATCCCTTTTAAAGATGTTTTGACTGCTAAAGAAATTAAAGCTGTTGCTCAATACACTAAGGACACATTCAAGCCTGGTAAATAATAAATGTCAAACATAAAAACTTACCAAGTCATTGGCCTCATGTCCGGAAGTTCACTCGATGGACTGGACATTGCTTATTGTAGCTTTACCCTTTCGGAAAACAAAAACGCTTTAGCTGACATTTCATGGAAATTGATCAAGGCAGAAACGATCCCTTTCTCAGACATGTGGGTTTCTCGACTGGCTAATTTACCTACGCAAAACGCACTTGCTTTTTCAAAAACTCATACCTACTTCGGACATTATATGGCGGAGTTGGTCAATGACTTTTTGCAAAAGCATCAGGTAGAACCCGATTTTATTGCCTCGCATGGCCATACCATTTTTCACTATCCAGAAAAACTAATGACCATGCAAATTGGTGATGGCGCTGCGCTTGCTGCCAAAACGGGTTACCCTGTCATCTGCGATTTCAGAACACACGATATCGCACTTGAGGGAGAAGGTACGCCTATCGCTCCTGCCGCTGATCGCTATCTTTTCAAAGAATACGATTTCTTACTCAATATCGGTGGTATCGCCAATATTACACTCAACAACCCAAAGGGACCAACCGCTTTTGACATCGGTCCTGCCAATCAGGTATTCAACATGTTGGCGCAACAGGCCAATCAAGCTTTTGACAAAGACGGCCTACTGGCTGCTGCCGGAACGCTCGATCAGTCTCTACTCCATTTGCTAAACCAAAATGATTATTTCGACACCGAACCTCCCAAGTCACTAGACAATCAATGGATACAAACCGAGGTTTTTCCGGTATACCGAAATCATAGCGCTAGCATCAACGATCAACTGCACACGGCCTCTCAACAACTAGCAGAACAAACCGCAAAAGCAATTGATTATTTAATTCTCAAAGAAGGTCTAAACAAAGCGGATTACAAACTGTTAGCTACAGGAGGAGGCGCACTCAATCAATTTCTGATAAAGTGCATGGAAGAAAAAGTGAATGAACGCTATTCGATTAAAATCGAGGTGCCGCATCTTAATATCGTTTTGTACAAGGAGGCGATCTTGATGGGATTGATGGGAGTGCTTCGAGTTGAGAATATTGCTAATTGCTTTAGTAGTGTTACGGGAGCTAGTAGGGACACTGTGGGAGGTGCGATTTATCAGGGGTGGAAACGGAGGGTTTGAATGGGAATGGGAATGGGAATGGGAATTAGAATTAGAATTAGAATTAGAATGACCTTCTAACGTAGAATGGGAATGGCCTTTTATCGTGTTAGCCTCGCTCACCCTTGATCCCTAAAGGGAAATCTTCCCGCCCTTTTAATGTAGCATTCGATGTACTGAGGGCTGGTTTCCCTTTAAGGAATAGGAATAGGAACCTGCCTGCCGGCAGATCGAAATGGTCTTCTATCATAGAATTTACGATTACGGGAAAACTTTGATTTTGATTTTCATCCCCATTTTATCAGCCTCACATATTAAGAGACAATAATTATAAATGATTCAATCCAAAAAAATATTCGTGACAGGAGGAACAGGATTTCTAGGTTCCTATATCCTACGCTATTTGCTGAAGCGGGGTTATACGAATATTCGTGCACTCAAGCGAGCGAGTAGTCCGATGCTTTTGGTGGAAGACATTAAAGACAAAATCGAATGGATTGAAGGTGACCTCATGGATTTGTTCTTGTTGGAAGATGTAATGCAGGATACCGATCAGGTTTATCATGCAGCGGCGATTGTGACAGCAGGTAAGAAAGAGGAAGCGCTGATGAAACAAATAAACGGGGAAGGAACAGCCAATGTGGTGAACGCAGCGAATTATTGTAAGATTGAAAAGCTGTTGCATGTGAGTTCCATTGCCGTTTTGGGAAAGCAAAAAAAAGTACAAAAGCTTAGCGAAAAAAATCATTGGCTACCTAGCGAATACAACAATGCTTATGCAATTAGCAAATATCTGGGAGAGCAAGAAGTGTGGCGCGGAATGGCCGAAGGTTTGAATGC
>CALGLS010000024.1 GCA_937959375.1 uncultured Saprospiraceae bacterium | reverse complement strand
CCGAATGAATCACTTTCCTTTCCTTCAAAGTGAGAAACGCCCAGTTTTTCTGTTTCAAGGACATAGCTTTTAAATCTTGCTTTTTCATCTTCAAATTCACGCTGATCGGCAATCAAGAAGATAGGAGCTGTTCTGCTATTTTTTGGATATGGCTTTTCACCTACGACCATCTTCTTAGCGATTAATTTTATAAAAAACTTTGCGATTGGGCCATTATTAGAAGATATTTTTCCGTAAGCCATGTCGTAGGCTATATTGAGGTGCGCTAACATTTGAGCGGAGTTCATTTTACCCCATTGTGGTTGTGTTTCTGGTGTTAGCTTTTCTAGTCTTTCTAGGATGGATTTGGTAGTGCTAGTTTCAAATACGTTTAATAGTGCCATAGTTTTCTTTTTTTGGTGGTGTGAAATTAAGGTTTGAAGGATGTAGGGATTGAAGGTTTGAAGGACACTCAAGACGCGGTGCCAGCAATCGTGTGTCCTTGAAAACTTCAACCTTTTCTAAGTCAAATATAAATAAAAAACACATTACTTAGCATTTGGTCGATCATGACTTTTTAAAGAAATATGAAGATGGTCTGCTGTACCAACATGACGCAAGGTTCTAAAACCCATTAATCGAAAATAATTAATAAGCAAGGTATTTCTTAGTTCAGAACGGTTGTTGGTACGTAGGTCCAAGGCATGTGCATATCCAGTGCTCTGTTTGTAGTGCAAGGAGTTTTTGATGCTTTTTAATCCCATCTTTTTATAATCTTCTGGAACGCGATTCGCGTCTGTTATGATTAGTTCTTTGTCCAGATGAATGACCGTACTTACACTGAGGCGGAGTATGGGGTGCACTTCAGTTATTTCATTTTTGAGTTCAGGATTTTTCATATTTTCACCTGAGTAGTAAAAGATTCCATGCATGGCATACAAGAAAACGAATAGAAAGGCTATAATAAAGCGTCTTTTTATACTGCCGCTATTGCCAAATTTGCCTGACAATTTTCCGTAAAGGAAACTAAAATAAACAAAGAGGGCCACTACCGTCAACAGCACGCCACCTGCAATCGCTAAGTAGGGCGACAATTGATGCGCATCATGAAAATACACTGCTCCTCTAATCAATAGTATGAATGGAAAAACTAGGAGTAAAATTAACTTGATGATTTGAAATAGAAAATTGAACATGAAGGTTGAATTAGAATGAGCTATAGAATAAAATTGGATGTTAGAACGATTCTTCAGAAAGTTATAACAATCCAAGTTGCGCTTCTTCAAATAATCGACGGAATGATTCAAAACATCGTCAGCATCAGAACCGAAATCCAAGTGCTGCTTCTAGACGCTACAAAGATGTGAGTTTCATAAAGTCCTTTTATCATTGCTTTAGTTTTTAGTTTGTTGATCCATGATTCGAAGCAAGTCGGGCATTCTAAATTGGCCATGCATTTCTTGAATGCATTTAACGGCTTCATCTACATCAATTCCGATACTTGAAATATAAAGTGGATTTTTGCTGTCTCCACGGAACACCTCTCGGACATGTTTTTTGTTATTGATAAAACTACGTTTCGCTACACCGATAATTGGAATTTTTTGCGAAAGCGATTCATACAAATAACCGCCTAATCCGTGTTTGCCCTCGTCGTTAAGAATGACATATCCGTCAACAACAATCATATCAACTTTAGTAAGATCAAATTTTTTGGTTCTTTGACAAATCCCGTGGTATAGCCCAATGATAAAATAAAATCAACGTTTCCTTCGGTCACTTTTGCTTTCATTTTAACATTGGCCACGGGATTTGTCAAAGAACGGATTTTTTTAAAATCTCCATGATGCAAGGCAATTCTCGTTTATAAAAAGCACCTGGTTCATATTCCAAAAAATCTTCCATCTCAACGATATGGATATCTAATGGAGTAGAGTCCTGCCATTGTTCAAATTCTACGCTAACCACTTTTGCAAAAGTTTCACGGTAATGCACATCTATTGCTAGCTTCATTCAATTACTTTTTATAGAAGTTGTTTAAATGTTTTACGGACTACATTCCTTTTATTAATCGGACTATCAAAGAAACTAAAAAATAACTTACTTTTGAAAAAAATTAAGAAATGAAACCATCAGACATAACTGCAAGTGAGCATATCCCATATTTCGGATTGTATATTGGCAAAGCTCCTGAAACAACTATTTTGGAAGGCTTGGAAACTGGATTGACGAAAGTTCTTGGGATTCTAAATACTTACCCAAGAGAGAAACACAATTACCGCTACGCCGAAGGAAAATGGACGGTAAAAGATATGCTACAACACATCATTGATACGGAGCGTATTTTCTCGTATCGAGCATTGCGCATTGCACGAGGAGATAAAAGTCCTTTGCCGGGATATGAACAAGATGATTATGTTGGACCTTCAAAAGCAAACGACCGCTCTTTTGATGACTTACTAGAAGATTACAAACGCTCTAGAGGAAATACAGTTGCGCTATTCAAAAGCTTTGATAATGAGATGCTAGCTCAGATTGGAACCGCAAGTGGGGGACCGATGTCTGCTAGAGCTGCCGGTTATATTATTGTGGGACATGAGTTGCATCATATGGAGGTGTTGTTGGAAAGATACCTTTAGGAATTAGAATGGAAATGTGAATTAGAATTAGAATGGCCCACTATCGCAAACGCTGCGATAACGGGCCATTCTAATTCACATTCTAATTCACATTCTAATTCATTAGTCATCTACAGTTACAAGGAAAGAATACGAGGCGCACTGACGCTCAGCAACAGTGTAGTCCTTTTCAAAGACATATCCCTTAAGGGCAACTTCTGCATTTTTTAGTACTGTTCTATCTTTTATAGTAGACTTGGATCTATCTGCTTCCGCAAAAATTACTTTACCATCGCGGTTAACACAAATATTGACAGTGATCTTTCCAGATTCTTTTACGATGTTCCCTAGGTTGGTACGTTTGATCACCTTACGGCTTAACAAACCATCTCCGTCAAAGTCATCACCTGAGTCGCCAGAATCTCCTTGGCCATCGGTGTCGGAATCTCCTGTATCGGAAGAACCGCTATCACCTTCTCCTGAAGTTGAGCTAGTGCCGGTATCTGGGTTATCACTTTTCTTTCCGCCGCCAGGTTTCGATTTCTTTTTCTTGCTTTTTTTGAAGTAGTCGGCAAGGTCACTCATAAAATCGTCGGTAATTTCTTCAGTTACTTCAGTAACCTGCGAACTGACTTTTTCAACTTTAGATTTCTCAGCAACTTCTTCGAGCATTTTTTCTACTTTCTTTTCAATTTTTCTTGTCGACTCAGATGAAGTTATAACTGGCGTAGAAGGTTTTGGAGTAATCTTTACTTTTTCTGTTTTAGGTTCAGGTTTCGGTTCAGGTTTTGTCTCTGGAACTGGTTCAGGTTTTACTACTTCTTCAACAGGTTCTTCAACAGCCTCAGGTTCGGCAACTTCTGTTTCTTCGTTATTCACTTCCGCAGCAGGAGCAGCTTTGGCAGAAGACCTTTCCGCAGCAGCTTGCTCTCTAAATTTTTGATCAAATTGAATTTCAACTACCTGTTCAAATCGTTCTTCTTCTAATATTTTATGACTCATCCAAGGATAGAAAAGCATGACCAATAAAAGGAGGAGTACTAGAATAGCCCAACGACGTGCCTTTTTCTTAATCTTTGACTCGTTGATCATTTCCGTTTCTGCCTGAATAGCTTTTATGTAATTACTTGCCAAAATACTAGGGTTTTAAACGAGGTTGTTTTAAACAACTTCTATGTTTACGAATAATGAATGCTCGGCAATTTACCAGCAATAATGGTACTAAGATGCATTTGGGGCTTGGTTATAAACAACTTCTGCTGTTAAAGTGCTAAAAATAACTAAAATTGCTAATATATGTTGATGGAATAGCCGTTTCAGTACTAAAATCAGTAGTTGCCTGCTGTAGGTTGGTCAAAATATTTTCTCAAATTCGTTCTTATCCGGCTTATAAAACGAAATAATAACGCCTGAAGTATTTAGATTCAATATTGGGAAATGGCGTTTTAAGATGAGTTGGAGTAGATTCTGCAGGATTTTACATTTAAATCAATTCTTAGAAAAGGCGTTTTTTGTAATCAACCCCAACGGAATAATAATGTCCATCTTTGATTAACAATGCTCTAGAAACTTTCTCGCCAAGTGAATGTTTGACATCAATATCGATCACACACTGCTCGTAAAAAGCTGTAATTTCTTTGACTGCGGAATGTCCAATAATTATTCGCTTCGCTTTATAAAATTTTAAAATATCTTGGACATCTTGCTGACTAACGGATCCTTTTATTAATCCGCGATACCAAAGGGGACCGTACTTATGATTAAAAACATCATGTGCCTGATAGTGTTGACTCCGAATTTTTGGACTGTTTGCAATGTTGTTTTGCACTACAAAGTTGATGGTATTTAGAGAATAGCGTTTTTCTAAAAAGTCGGGAGAAATCCCGGCATGCAAAAACAGATTTCCATTGATTCTAACAATTGCATTTTTACTTCTCAGCCATTTTCCCAAAATGCTTTTGCTGTTGTAAAGGGATTGGTATTTTATGTCAATAAAATTCGCATTTGAAATGTATTTAAAGTTGACATATCGTGTGTCACCACTCAGATTCATTTCCTCATGATTGCCTATTAGGAAATGAGACTTTCCTCCAGCTTTCTCTGCTTGTTGTTCGAGATGATAAGCCAGCCAAAGACATTCTGTGACTTGATCACCTCGATCAAAGAAATCGCCTAAAAGAACAAGATGACCAGATCCATAAATCCATTCATAGGATTCATTCATGACCTTTGTTTCTAATAGTAATTTTACAAACTCATTGAAGTTGCCTTCGATATCAGAGATGGCAATTATTTGAGCAACATTTTCAAAAGTATTCTTTTTGTCAGGTTTAAATTTATTTCGTATTTCTATCTGAAACAATGTGTCTCCATTAACTGATCTGCATGGAGCATATAATGGTTCATTCGTTTTTTCTACAGACTGATGATCCTTGTAAAAGGTGCCATCTTCATTTTTTAAAATAGAAATAACGTTGTACTTTTTTCGAGTGTTAAAGATGTATGGACCATCTGCTCCGACAAAAGGATTTTCGGGAAGGTGTTCTTTGATGGCATCAAATCGGTCGGTATTATAAGCTATTTCAAGGGCAGAGTTTCCTTTGTAATCTTTGAGTTTTAAATCGGGATTGAAACTTAAAAGATAGATAGCAAGATCGATATGATTGTTTTTAACGGCGTACATCAATGCCGTCCTTTTTTTGTATTCCCTGGCGTTTATGTCAGCATCGTTTTCTACTAGATATTTGACGAGTTCATGCCGGCCATATTTAGCCGCAGCGACGATAGGGTAGAGTTTGTCTTGAGGATAGTTGACGCCATATTTCTTGACGTAGGCTTTTAATTCATCTAAGTTGTCGGTAGCGACAGCTGTTAGCAAACTTTGGCTGTTTGCCCAAAAGCTTAGCCCAATCAAAAAGACAAGAATAGAAAGCCGTTTCATGTAGTAAATTATTTATGCCAGTGTGTGGGGGCTTTTACTTGGTAACATGAAAAGAACTTCACATATGATATCATTAGCAGTAGTCGTTTCACAATTCCAGTCTGAAAGATAAAGGATTTTTACAATTAATTCATAAGAAATTCACATCAGACTGGATGATTTGACTTGCTTTGGTGTTAATTAATGTTAAGATTTCCAATGCTTTTAAAAATTTGAATAATTCTATCTGATTGCTTGTCTTCCTGCTCCTTGTATTGATGAGCGGTGAATTGCCCAATAGTTTTTCTCCAAAAATGAATACCTGCAATATTATTTGAAAATATCTGTACTTCCCAGTTGCCTGGAAAACGGTTGAAACACTGAATGGCAGCCGATTTTCCAATTCCTTTTTTTCTGAATTTTGGTTTAATATAAAACTCTGCTATTGAATAAGGAATTGGATGCTGAGGAATTGAATGCACTCTATTGAGAAGAACAAATCCTACCATGTTTGATTCAAAGTAAATGAAAAATGGATGACGATCTTTCTCTAGCCAATAGCGATCTAAGTATTTGTATTCAGGATGATCATTGGGCAACAATTCTAATAGGTATTCTACAAGTAAATTATTTAGAATATCTTTTTCATTTTTAGTTATTTTGCGAAGCGTTGTCAAAATGATAATTGAAGTTATTTAAAGATGAAACTCCAAACGATAAGACATAAAGGGAACAAACCCATTTTGTCTTTCTTCACGAAGAGTATTACTTACTCGATCAAAATATAGATTATAAACATTGAAACGGTTGGTAACATTTTGTAGATCAAACAAAAAAGTATGCGTGACTTTATTTGTATTGATTTTGTACGAAATACCTAAGTCAAGACGCGAATAGGGTTTAAGTTGGATGGTATAAAAACTATCTGGGTACTCGACTTGATAACCTGCATCAATTGATGCATCTAAATCAATAGGTGTATCACGTCGCCCTCCATATATTGCATACTTGAGATTAAGACCTAACACATTTTTTTTCTTTTTACCAATCAACCATTCTTTTCCTCCAAGGGCATTGAACAAAATTTTAGTAGAAGTGATGGTGTTGTACCATTTTTTGTCTACACCTGCATATTTCGATTCAAAAAGAGAAGTATTTAATAAATAGTAGTACCCCTTGTCAAAGAATTTTTCCAGACTTAATTCCAATCCATAATTGCGTCCCTGACCTACACCTACCATCGCAGTTCGACTGTTATCGTTGTTGTAAATATTATCAAAAACATCAAACGAATTTAACGCAGTAAAACCAGTACTTGGATCTGTAGAAACTGGAATGTCAAAAAGATGTTGATAGTATATTTCAGCTTTAAAATTCAATGTCTTAGAAAATCGTTGGTTAAAACCCAATACAAAATGCGCAGCCTTTGATAGTGGTAAACCTAGATTCGGATTTCTTTGAATACCGTCAGGACCGATGTCCTCTAAGAAGTAGGTGCTCGGGTGTTCGGGTTTGCTATGTAATCCACAAGAAAGCGCTAGGTTGCTTTTTGGAGAAAAGGAATATTTGACTGAAAACCGTGGGTCTACACCAAAAGTATTATTCAAAAAGAAATAGATGAAATGAACACCAGAATTAATTTCCCATTTTTCCGATAGGTATGACTTCCATTGAAAATAGGTTTGTAGCAAATTTGTATTCCCTTGGCTTCGAACAAAAAGTTGGAGACTGTCAATATTATCTTCAACGGTGATGTAATCAAAAGTGTAGTCTTTATTTTTAATTTCAAAGCCAGTTTTAAAAGTGTGCGTTGCGGATACTTTCTTATTGAATGCCACTGAGAGTGCTATATCATCATTTCTAAAAATTGATTCATCAATAGTATCAGGCAGCAAGTTGAAATCAGGGTTTAAGTATTCCGTTAAATCATAATAGTTGTAACGTGAAGCAGATAAGGTGGTCGTGATGTATGCATCGTCATTTAGTAAATATCGATGCTGTAAACCAGCAACTCTTAGCTTTTGATCTTCATAAGTATCTAGCGCATCATTCAGTGTTTGCCAAGTGGCAGGTTCGCGATTTGAGTTTACGTTTATTGAGTTTCTTCCACGCAAACCGAAGAGACTAAACCGTCCAGCTTTTTTTGTGGGAACATTTATTTTAAAAGAGAGGTCACGGTAAGAAGGAATTTGTCGACCTAGTGCTGGAAGCCATTTGTTAACCAGTTCAATAGTTGAATAACGGTAGTTAATCAGATATGAAGCTTTTGATTTTTTTGTAAAATAACCTTCGGAAGAAGCTTCCATTCCTAGGTTACCAACTACAATGCTATGTTCTCTTCGGTCAGAATTTCCATTGCGCATGCGAAGATCAAAAACGCCACTAAGTGCATTTCCGTATTCGGCAGGAAAGGCCCCTGTGTAAAAATCGGAGTCACTCAAAGTTTTAGCGCTCAACATGCTTATAGCTCCACCACCAGAACCAACACCACCAAAGTGATTTGGATTTGGAACTTCAACTCCTTCAATTCGCCATAGCAAACCTCGTGATGAGTTTCCTCGAATAACAATTTCGTTGGATAAGTCATCACCACCACTTGACACACCAGCGTAAGATTGCACCATTCGCGCAGGATCAGATATTGCTGCAGCGAATCGCTGTGTTTGTTCAACAGAAAATGAAGTAGCATTGGGATTGGCCATGTCGTTGATCGCTTTTCCAGGATCTTTTTTTACATTGACAACGACTTCAGTAAGCGCTAACGTTGACTCTTTTAGATCGATATTTAAAAACACTTCCTTGCCACCGGAAACTAAAACTTGGTTGATTATTTTTGTTTCGTAACCTAAGTATTGAACCATAAAATCATATCGCCCAATCCGCAAATCTGTTAGTTTAAAATAGCCCTCAATATCGGTATCAGTTCCTTTTGAAGGGATCATATTTACAACGGAAATAGTGGCACCGATTAATGGTATATTGCTCTGGCTATCAAAAATGATTCCTCTGACGGGGCGCCCTTTAACGTAATTGTATTTGAGAACGACTTGGTTGGCGATACATCGAAATTCAATATCGTTAGGAGTGAATAGTTTTTGTAAACCATCTCCAAGCGAACCTGTGTGCTCTAGACTTTCTTTGACACTTAAGTCTAGATCGCCATACGCAAAAGTAATAGCGTAACGTGTTTCAATATCTTGAATAATATTTTTAAAACTGCTTTGTTGATAGGAGAGTTCAACTTTTGTGTCGAGTCCATTTTGTGCATTGGATTCGACTAAAAAGAAAATCAATAAGAATAAGTTTACTAGCTTCAGCTTCATTGGTTTGGTGCGCTTTGTTTGATGGCGATGAATAAACCATCTTACTTTTCTTCTAATAATTGTATCATATTGTCAAATTCTGAAACCCATTCTGCGTGCATTTTCCAACGAATTGATTATCCGTCTCCTAAGTTTCTTGGAACAATGTGATAGTGTATATGAAAATCATCTACAACCTTCTCTTGTTCTAGTATCCATGATGTTCAATATTTTCCATCCATCTTTAGACTTAAACATCAGAAAGGCATTTACACCACAGTGAGACTTTCTATCTCCAATGTAAAACGAATATTCTGTCCAAACGCTGGCCATGAGGCCATCTATTTTTATATCATAGGACCAAATCCTTTCATCCCACACTTGGTCATGCGGTGTTCCTACTGCTTCGCAAAAACCATCGACGGTTCCTGTGTCTAACCGAGGTTCACCTTTTTTATCTGTGAATGCAGTTTGCATGCTTGCTCCTTTGTGAAAACAATTGCGAACCATAGTGCTATCGCCAGCACGCATACCATCGAAGAGTGATTCCACAACAGTTCGCACAGCCTTTTCTTCGGATTGATTTTCTTTGACCTCAGTCACTTCTTGTGCAAAAGAAGAAAAAACCAAAACGAGTAGTAAGTGGAGTAAAAATATTTTTTTCATAAGTTTGTTTTGTAGTCGGTTGAAACGTTACTTGGTTACAAAAGGTAAATGTTTATGGTTCTTTGACAAATCCCG
>CALGLS010000023.1 GCA_937959375.1 uncultured Saprospiraceae bacterium | reverse complement strand
GTTTCCTATGAAAATCAAGAGTTTATGGTTCTCGCTAACAATTTTTTAATGAGTTTAGCGAGCTAACTGAATTCTAAAATTGGACGCGAGGTTCATAAAACATTGATTTGCAATTAAATGGAAATTTAAACATGCTCTTAGCATATTTAGAAGGAGGCATACCAAATGTTCGCTTAAATTGTTTTGAAAAAGCAGCTAAGTCATTGTATCCTAGATGGAAAGCTATATGAGAGTAGGAATGTTTTGTGTTTAAAATAAGCTCTTTAGCCGCATTCATTCGCAACTCTTCTTGAAGAGATTGAGGTGTTTGATTAAAGCACTGCTTAAATAAGCGAACGAAATG
Organism: uncultured Saprospiraceae bacterium; assembly: GCA_937959375.1. GTDB lineage: Bacteria > Bacteroidota > Bacteroidia > Chitinophagales > Saprospiraceae > CALGLS01. The sequence goes on along the minus strand of CALGLS010000023.1, from coordinate 12,465 downwards.
GTATTTTGAAATTTTACTCTGACGAGCGAGCAAATCAAGGGTGATTTTTGATCTATAGTTTTTGTAAATGAAATCACGCGATGAGAGCAACTTAGGAATTAAAACAACTTGAGTATTTGCTTTTTGAACATTGATTGTTTGTTGCAGTTGGTAAAGTTCGTTTGAGAAATCATGTAGCTTATCGCTAAAAGATTGAAGGACTGCTCTACCGTTCATCTCAGCTTCGTTTTGTTCAAGGTGTAAATGTTGAAAGGCCTTTCCGAAAGGAGTAGAGTAGGTGCAGTCGAAAGCGGTATTGAAAAGAAAATTACTTTTATCAACCTTGTTTAAATGAGCTGGAAAAATATCGGGATTTAGATCAATACAAATGCCATTGATATGCTTAGAATTTTTTGGTGTAATGGCTTCATACTTTTCGTCTTGATGAAGTAAAATGAAATGACCTTGGGGAACATCCACAACCTGTTGATTGATCATATAGGTTTCGTGCCCCTGAGCAACGTACTTAAGTGCAATTCCTTTCGTTTTACCTTTGAAGTGGTAAGTCCCAAAAGCTTTAGACAGTTTTATCTGGCCAGGTTTGTCGCAATATTTTAGTTCGTTTGAAAAGGTATTCATTCTTTTTACAAGGTAGGAAAATTTATACTTTTTTCAACGGTCAGATAAAATGAAAAAAAAACTGCAATCTGAGAATCAGATTGCAGTTTTTTAGTAGTTGAAGTTAGAACGTTCGGAACTGTCTGTTACAAATAATTCAAATCCAACAGAGCACCGCGTTCAATTCACGCTAGGGAAAAACTTCCAACTTCGAACTTCTCCCTATTTCGCAGGAACAACAACAAGCGGCAAACTCTTAAGCGTTCCTTGGTCAGATACCAAAGTAACAAAGTAAGTTCCAGTTTGTAGTCGACCAGTATTCCATTCAATCAATGAATTGTTTACTTCATCTATTGCCAATTCATTCACAACTTCACCCAACATGTTGGTCAACAAAAATTTAACAGCTTTACCATCAAATCCTTGTGTGTTAATGTATATGCTTTCGCCACGTAGTGGATTCGGGAATAGCGACATGCGTTGATCTTGTGTAAGCGTAGAAGTTTCATCTGAACGGAAACCACCTGGAGCAGCTCCCAATAGATCAAGCGTGTAATCTTCCACTTCGCCAATCGTAAATTCATCACAGGCATCAGAAAAACCTTCTCCGTTTTGTTGGATACGCATTTTAACCGGCCCAGTTGAAACCGAAGCAGGTACTGCGATTGTTGCAATCGTTGTGTTTTCGTATTCTCCGTTTGGCACAACGACCAACTCATTGTATGCTAACTCATCAGCATCAAAAGCACCATTGCTATTCCAGTCAATCCAGATCGTCCAGTATTCATCGTGACCTAACCAACCATATCCTGAAGTCAGTGCAATTTCGTACGATTCGCCTGCAACTACTGTCGTCGAAAGATTGGTAAAATCACCATAACCACAGTCCGTATCACATTTACCAGAGGCATTGTCAATCGTTCCAATCGCAATGTTCTTAATCCACTGGTTCCAAGGTTGTGCTCCGGAAGAAGCACAACTGGTGCTACCTCCACCACCTTCACAGCCATCAGGAATATTATTGTTATTCGTGTCAATTGAATCATTAAAACCAGGACAAAGATCTTCCGCATTACAGGTACCATCATTATCGTCATCTTCATAAGTTCCTGTACAGTTACAGTCCGAATCAATGATGTCGTTTTCAGTACATGGATCATTGTCATCGCAAGGAAGTCCTTCGTTTGTACAACCTCCGGTTCCTCCGCCAGTAACTAAAATATTCTCTAGTAGCACACAGGTCTCATTCCATCCTGCATCGAATTGACGAACTGATAAGGTATAATTTCCATCTGCAAGAGCGTTGATAATTGTTGGATTATTGCAATTGTCAAAACAAGTATAAACAAGACTCCAGCTGTCATCTAGCAGTTTTACTTTATTGTGCGCTGCATCTAAACCAGTAATGCTAAGGCTGTTTCCATTTAACGTGTAAGCAATATCGCATTCGCTTAAAATGGCGTCACCTTCACAAGTACAACCGTCACCTAATATCATGTCATTCTCCGTAGTAGCATCTCCGTCATCACATGCTGTGCCCGGTGCAGCAGGAATACTAGCATCATTGTCGTCGCAATCATCTTCCGCACAAACACCGTCATCATCATCGTCGGTACAAGGCGTAGAGCCAGCTGTAATGCTTACAGAATAATCTTCTACTTCACCTTTCGTGAAAACTTCACAAGGCGTTGCATAGCTTCCCTTCTTTGCGGCAATTCTCATTTCAACGACTACATCCTCAGAAATGGAAGAAGGAATACTAATAGCTGCATTTACAATTTGGTTGCTACCATATTGTTCAACTACTAATTCGCCAGCATCGGTGAAGTCACCATCATCATTAAAGTCGATCCATACGCGCCAATAAAGGTCCGATTGATGACCAGGCCAGCTAAGACCAGGTGTTAGAGTAATGTCATAGCTTTCGCCAGCATTTACATCAGCAATGAGATCAGTGAAATCACCATAACCGCATTCTGTATCACATTTGCCAGAGGCGTTATCTATGTTTGCGAAAGCAACATTTGTAATGTACTCATTCCAAGGTTCTTCTCCTTGAGGATTACAATCAGCAGCAGGATCATCACCTTCTGTTACGGTAACGGTGAAAGAACAAGTTGCTGTTTGGTTACAACCATTAGTAGCTGAGTAGCTAATCGTTGTTACACCTAAAGAAAAAGAAGTACCCGAATCAGGACCTGCAGTTTGTGTCAAGGTAACAGAACCCGTTGAACAACTTGAGTTTGTAGTTGGATCATTCCAACTTGCCTGTCCACTTGTGGAACCAAATGGAATTTCTATTGAAATATCATCTGGACAATTGATTGAAACGAAATCATTTCCACCATTATCTAATAAAAAGATAGGCGTTGCGTCAAGGTTAATACCATTTGCACTAATCATGGAACTGTTGTCAGTGATTGAATAATTCCATCTGAAACGTTCCAATTGATCGTATCCAAAACTAGAAGGGAAGTTATAAGTACCGGAAGCATCTTCTGATTGGTCAATCATTGTTTCTGCCCAAAGCATATAAAGGTACTTGCCGTCAGGTCGAGCAAAAGCGTATCCTTTTAGTCCATCGGGCATGTTCATATCGGCCGTTCGTTCTTCGTCCCAAGTGTTGCCCCAGAGCATATCTGAGGTAGTTTTCATGGCCACTCCTTCATCTTCCATGACCTGATCAAAAGGTTCGGTGTCATATAAATCTTCATAAATTCCCATGTCGCCAAATCCAAATCCTGAACCGTCTTTGTTCGACATTGCGTAAACGTGAAATTGATGAATGTTATTTGTGATGGCAGTGATGTAACATTTCATGATGTAGTTTCTTTGCCCAAGAGTAGAGGCAAAATAATTCTCATCTCCGTCAAATTCACGAGGCACATTCATTTCGGTTGCGATGGTATGTTTTGTAGGATAAGTAACTCCGTCATAACCATAATTGCCTAAAATTTCTGCAAAGAAATCACGTCGGTAAAGCATACCTCTAGCAGCTTGATCAGAGTGACGTTCAAAGAAGTTGTCACCAGACCGACGAGTTGAACCATCAATATGTGGGTAACTGTGTAGTCCCATCACTTCGAAGTAAGCACCTCCATTGTGTGGGTATTCTGCAGTCACTGCACCACCGTCAGGGTTGTCTGTATTTCTAAGAAAAGCGTCCATGAAACTTTGGTATCCGAAACCAGCAACGCTTACGAAATCTTCGGGAGCAATTGTTTCTATAATTTCGTAAGCGATTCTTACCGTCCGAATGTATTCTTGAATGGGAGCTCTTAGGATGTTGTCGCATGGATCAGGATCTTCGTCCCACCAATTTCCTTGTGGATCACCTGGCTCGCGCCATCCTTTATTTCCAGTTAAGTCAAAAGCAGGTTCATTCCAGATTTCCCAGAATCGAACGTATTCATTGTATTGCGTTACCGTTTTGTAAACGTAAGCGGCAAAGTAATTCTCATCATTGTACGGGGTGCCATCTGTACCATCATCCCAGATAGGTGTGTAGAGGTTGGCAAACATTTCAGATTGATGACCAGGGCAGTGTTCGGTTTGGTCTCGATGCCAAGACACCGGTCCGTTAAGTGTTGCCGTAAATTCATCCATTCCTAGTGCTGTCCAGTGTTCGAATTCATCGACCACTACATCGTAGCCATAGATTTCCAATACCTTTTCAGAAAGAACAGGTCGGATGGTTTTTGCACCAACACCCATTACGCCTAGCGCGTCATTACCTGCTACGAGGTCACCGAGTTCTTCTTGTTCCCAAAGGGGGAAGTAACCCAGGTTGTTACCGGGTCTAAAAACACCAGTGTATTCTGGGTTGACGGTTTGCGCATTGTAATCGAGCTGAGCAAAAGAAAGTGTACAGACAAATAGAAAGAGCAGAGTAAGGGTCCTTTTCATGGTATACCTAGTTTTGTTGTGTAGATAAAATGGTTTACTGTTTCCTGGTTGGGGAAATTGCTTTGTCGGAATGTTTGGTAAGTGAGATATAATCAATTAAGATTTAAAGGGGGAAGTGTGTTAAATCGGTGATTACCAAACAAAGATATTTAAAGATTATGAATCAGAGGGTATTTTTGGTGTTAATTATTTGTGGAGTAAATACATAGATCTGACTCAGGTTATAGGTGTTTTTTGGTTTTTTGGGCTTTTGCAAAACAATTTCAATACAAATTTAACACAGAATGACTGAAAGTAGGGGAAGGATATATTGAGAATGCCAATAAGAAATGGACTTAGAAATGTGATTTTTAATAGGGGATTGGCGTGGAAATGCCAATTATATTAAAACTATTAATTATGTGACTTTACCTCACACTTTGATCAACAAGTGAATTGATATGATCGAAGTGTAAGGTAAAGAGAAAGATTTGTTTAAAACTTAGTATTTGAATGAAAATTTAGGTGCTACTACAAATAATAAGCAAGCTTCAAACTAACAAAGGCATCAAGAAAGCGATAATTACCTTCTGCTCGAATTGGATTTAAAAATCCCTGATTCAGACCTGTATCTAATTCTGCATCTTCTGGTAAATCTGATGATGTGATCTTGAGGAATCGGGGTCCAACTCCAACCGCAACTTCAATATACATATGCTTTGATAATTTTTGTGAAAAACCGCCAACTAAGAAGAGGGAGTTAATATTGTTTTTAACTTTAAGAGGGAATACCTGCTGATAGGATCCGTTTTCTCTCCAAATAGTTGCATCGCCTTCCACATTGACTAATTTATACATGTGTTGAATTCCTATAAAATTAATGTTGGAAAATCGATTGAGTTGTTTTTTGTAAAAGCGGTACTCAGATTTTATTTTAAATCCGTCAAAGTCAGATTTTCTACCGCTAATTGCACTAGTTATGTAACCCAATTCAACTTGCAATCCTTGTAGCTTAAATGTTTTGGTTTCTACACCAAATTGAACAGCAGGTGTTGTCGATAGTAGTGCAAGAGGAGAAAATTTTATTGCAAAATCAGGTTGATGCATGATCTCTTCTTGCTCTGTATCAGTAGTCTGTGCGTTTACAGTGGCTATTGCCAAAAACAAAAACAGAAAAACGAGGCTAGTGTTTTTTAAGTACTGTATCATATTCCATATGCAATTTGAGAAACTAATTTAATATCATCAAGATCGGTATAATCAAATTGGAATACGTTTTCTGGTCCTACTACCAATAGCAATCCGTCTAGAGGAATTACATCAAAAGCAGTAAAGTTATCAAAGTTTCTGATGAGCTGAATATTCAGTGGATCATTGACATCATAAATTTTTAGACCCGCAGCATCGTCACAAACAAACAGCGTTTTTCCGTCAAGGCCAACTCCTTTTGGTGCTTCCAAAGGATATTGTGCAATAAGCTGAGGATTGGTTAGATCTACCACGTCGTATACGCGGAGTTCATTCGTTTGTATATTGTCAATGCCACCACAAGGTCGATCTACTCTGGATAGTGTGTTTAGTGTTACATAAGCATGTGTTGAGTCAGCAGCAACCGGATCACAAGAGAACGTTTCAAATGATTCAAAGTAATTGGTTGCTGATAATTGAAAAGGTAAACCATTTGATTGAATATTATAAATAAATAACCCCGCACCAGATCCAACAAAAAGTCGATTGGCAAAATGGAAAATACTTTCAATGCGCTCACCAACGATTTGCTCATCGACTTGGACTGGCTTGGTTTCATCAGCTAAGTCAAATGTTTTGATCGAAGATTCATCCACAATGTACATAAAGTTGTTGACGATAATAAAGCGAGCGTAGGAGCCTCCTACACCATTGTCACTAACCTCTGCGAGTGAGTCGTTAGAATCTTGAGAGCAAGAAAAAGCTAAGAGTGTAATTAAAATACAAACTGTAAAAAGGTTTCGAACCGAATTATATATTGATTGCATAATATTAATTTTTTGATTGAAAAGAAGTGAATAATTTTTGTTGCAAAGTCAGCATAGACTAACGCAAGCAACTAGGATTTTCTAAAAGTGCTTCTTCCCAACCAATAACAATACCATTGGTGAGGTCTACACATTCAAAATAGCCAGAGTAGCCTTCAGGGAAAGTTTTCTTTCCTTCCGAATACAAATCTTTCACTCGGCTGGTCACTTCAATTTCAAGAATATTACTAATATCAATAGCCACTAAATCGGTAATGTTGTCAACATAAAGGGTGTTGCCTTTGATGGCAATATCCTCACTACCAATGACTTCGATAAATCGAATTGGAACAGGATTTTCTGGATTGGAATTGTCAAGTACGTGAATGCCCTTGTTGCGTTCGTTAACGTAAATGACATTGTCTTTGTAGTAAATTTTGCCTAAATTTTCGATAGGTCGTGGTTCCTGACTACTAATAACATCCCAATTTTCATTGGAGGTATAAATAGGGCGGAGGCCCTCTACGGTACCTACTTCTTCTGGGTTGTCAAAGTCAAGAACTTCGCAGCTACTGATGCATAGCGCTAGTAGTAAGAAAGAGAGTAATCTTAAATTTTTCATTGCTTTATTTTGCTGTTTAATATTGTTGTTTTCATCAGTTGTTGGTTGGAAAACTGCTTACTGATGACCCGTTACATGATTCAAACGGTTTAGGTTTTTATTTTGCTGCCAGGGCTAAAAAAAATGTATAGGAATTGGGACTTGCTAATGGCGAACGTTTACTAAACTTTCAAAGTTTAGTAAACGTATAGAGTTGCTTAAAAGTGGTAACTATAGCATATAGGCTCATAGAACACATAGTCGAAAAACGAGAAAAAACCTATGTGACCTATGGACCTACATGGTAAAAATTGCCTTTCATTAAACCTCTTTGCCTTACAACTTTACAAACTTCAATGTTTTACTACCTCCATCAAAAACAACTTCAATAAACATCATCTGCGGTTTCAAGGATCGCAAATTCAAGGTCAACTGAGTATTATTAACATTATGCTGACTCAATAATAGCTGTCCCATTGAATTGAAAATACGGACATCTTGAATCGTCAGTTGTGACTCCAATGAAAGGTCACTATAAGTAGGATTGGGAAATAATTTAACAGCATTGTATTGAACAACATCTTTTGTAGCACTAACACAAGGCGAACATTCACTACCACCACAATCAATATCTTCTTCATCTCCATTCTGAATATGATCGCGGCACGACCATGAAGTTCTAATCTGTATGGCCTCTGCTTCAAGGTCGTCTTTTATGATGGTTTGTTCTGTCGTTAGTGTGCCATCGAGTAAGTTGTTAAACTCGAGTGAATCGACCAATAGGTCATACATTTCTTGTGTGCTATCTACAAATTGAATGAGTTTGTATTGAGGTCCTCTGATGGCCCAGCTGGATACACCTTGTTCGATGATTTCACTATAATTGTAATCTCGTGTCGGACCTGGTTCGCCCGTGAGTAAATGACTAAAACTTAAACTATTGAATACACCGCCTGGCAATTCCACACCTGCTACTTCCAAGATCGTCGCATGAATATCAGCCACATGAACTAAAGCTGATTCTCGCTCGCCTTGCCGAGTAACACCAGCGCCAGCGATGATCATGGGGACTCGAATACCTCCTTGGTAAACGGTTCCTTTTCCGTGACCATCAGGATAATCATTCGATACGTTTCCCGGGGTACCATTGTCGCCAATAAAAATAACAAGCGTGTTCTCACGAACATCTTCTGGAATGTTATTTAGAAGTCGATTGATATCGTAATCGACTGATTCTATCATCGCAAGATATTTTCGATAATTGCTGCCAGTGGGGAACATGGTATACATCTCTGCAGGTGGCAAATGAATAGGCGCATGGGGACCTGCATGCGCGACCCATAAAAGCCAAGGTTGCGTTTGCATATTGACCCATTCGATAGAAGCGTCGGTAATGGTTTGTGTGATATAAGATGAGTCAACTGCGGTTGTACCATTTTCTGTTTTTTCCCAAGCAAAATAATCAGGATTAGGGCTGGCACCCAAAAAGCCCATGTAAGCATCTGCAGAATGATCGAGTGGATGTGTGGCAGAGACAGGCATTGCTGAGACATGCCATTTTCCAAAAACCGCATCTGCATATTCGTTATTGGTTTCGTTTTCTAGGGCTTTGAAAATGGAGGTGTGGTCCAAGCTAAGGTTGCCGGGTGTGCCCATTACGCCTGTTTTTATCCCGTACTTGCCACTTAAAATATTTGCTCTAGTCGGTGTGCATTTTGGGGAAGCAAAAACATTATTAAAAGTAAGACCAACAGATCGCAAACTGTCTAGAGTAGGAGTGGAGGGCAATAGATTGGGATCATGATAGCCGTTCAAAACATCAACGCCTATGTCATCGGCAATGATGAGTAATATATTGGGTGGATCGTCTTGTGCAAATATTTGTTGCGGGATAAAAAAGTAAAATAGCAGGGCCAAAATGCCAAATGCTTTAAAGCATGTTTTGTTCTTGTTTATCATATGCTAAGTTTGAAATCGTGAGTGTAAATATTTTAGACTTGCTTTGTCCTTGTAGGTTTAAGCAGGTATACGATTTCTCAAGCTTTATGTTTGTTTTAGCATGTATTTACTACGTAAAATTGTGTTGCACGTTTCGAAGGTGTTTTTTTGCCATCTGGCTAACTGGACAGATCTTTAAACAACTTCAGCTATTCTTTCACCCAGATCAACAAAGAAGTAGGATCAATTTTAACATCGATAGTTTGATTACCTGTTAGAAAGCTCAAATGTTCTTTGTTTTTAATGCCAGTTTTGTGATTGATTTGATCTTTATCTGCAATGAGTTTCCAATTTCCAGCAGGTAATTTTATCGACTTAAATTCACCTTTGCTGCTGCCTGCATTGAGCAAAACCAATATTTTATTATCAACTAAATATCCCAACATGTTCTCCTCTTTTGGTGCAAACCATTGATAATAATCATCAGGTACTGCCTCACTTTTTCGAAAGACCCTTCCATATTCTGACAACCGAAAAGCATTCATACCTTTCCAAAAATTGTACATGTTTTTGTAATCATTTTTATTGTTGGAGTCTGGTGTTTTTCCAACGTTGTCCCAGATGAATTGGTTGGCGGTTCTGTGATTATAAGTGTCGCGATAACCGTGCATGTAAACTTTATGTTTAGCTTTTGTTTCCTTGACCACTTCTTTCAAAGGGGCATGTGCTTTACTGCGCATTATTTCAGAACCTCCATGTGTTACGATTGGCCCCAAAGAGGTGTAAAGTAGGGTCACCGCAATTTTATAAATCTCCTGATCAACGGCAGTTCGTCCATCAAAATCAACCGATCCAAATTGATCTGCTAGTGCAAAGTTGTCATGAATATCCAAGTAGTTGATGCCACTCAAAGGCGTTTTATCATCGGCGAATGTACAGGTCAATCCCTTTTTTACATTTTCGCGCTCAGCGAAATTACCTCCTGGCCAACCTCGGTCTGCTTCCTTCGTATTGAGTTCAAAAACAGGACCTTTAAAGGCATTCCGTGATTCATCTTGGAAGAAAGTAATAGGAGAGTCCTCTTTGTACCAATCCCAATCAGGGTTTTCTTCAAAGTTGGGATCATTGGAGCCAATCCATGCTTCGCCATAAACGATTTTATCTGCACCTAATGCTGCTTTTAATGCTTTCAAAGTTTGCTCATCTATTTGTCCCGCGAGATCAATTCTGAAACCGTCAATTCCAAATTCATGGATGTAATGGAGGCATTGATCAATTAACCATCGTTGTGTCATCGGGCGATTCTCTGTTTTGACTTCATTACCATAAGCACCAATGTGTTCAAAGTCTTTTGTTCGGTAATAATACTGTTTGTCAATGCCATTGAAATTGAAAAACCAATTATTGCCATCCATGTTCTCTGCGGTGTGGTTTGGCACAATGTCGATGATGACGGCGATGTCATTGTCATGAAAAGCTTGGACTAAATCTCTGAATTCATCGCGTTCCGCTCCCGGTTCTTTTCCTTTGGTTCTAAACCGAGATTCAACCGCCATAGCATGTGACGTTCGGTAGCCCCATTGATAGTTTTCCATGTTGACACCTTGATCGATCATGTAAGGATCGTCTTTGAAGGAAGCCTGCCATTCAGCGTCAGGATAGTGTACGTATTCTTGCACGGGCATGAGATGTACCACGTTGATTCCTAAATCCAATAAATAGTCAAAACCGATTTTTTCATTGTGGTTATTTTTAAGTCCGGTTGCAATCATACCATTAAACGTTCCCTTGTGTTTTTCATCAACTGGAAGTCGATCTGTGAAGTCTTGAATATGTACTTCGTAAGCGATTATGTCTTCCATTTTTGGAATGCCGTTTTTGAGTGGAGAGGCGGGTTTTGTCTTTCGCCAAATACGAGCTTTGCCCCAAGTATCGTCACTTACACGAGCGTAAGGATCGGTGATGTGAACAGGAGTTGTTTCATAAAAATGATTGCCCGGATCATCATGTCCGTGTATGGTGAAATCATAATAAGTGCCATGCAAATCTTCTTTGAAGTTTGCTTCCCAAACGCCATCGTGATCTTCTTTCATGTCGATGGTTTGATAAGCCTTTTTATCATTTTTATTTTTGTATAAATAGAGTTTTACCATTTCGGCACGTGGTGCAAAGAGCCGAATGTCAGTGTTTGATCCCTTTACGTTAGCCCCAAGTTCTTTCGTTGATAAAGTTTGCCGAAACCAACCATCAAAAGAGCAAATAGATTGTAAGTTTAAACTTGGAATTTCAAGATAGTAAACGCGCTTTTTGTTGAGTGCTTTTGCAGGAACAATTAGGGTGCTGTTCTTAGAATTTGGTAAAACACTTTTTACTGCAATTATATTTCCTTGTGCATCTTTGATTTGATATGCTTCAGCATTTAGTGGGCGATCTATATTTACTTCTGCCCAGATTAAATGATTGCTAATCAACTCGGCTTTTAAGCCAATGATTATTTCCTGTTGCATGAAAACGAGATTCCCTCCTTTCTCATTTTTTGCATCTGTCGGAGGAGCTAACCATTCTCCATTATCAATTCTAAACTTGAACGGAGTATTAGGTGCTAGGATTGAAAAGTCTGAATTGTCAATCGATAATGTCCATAGTTCATTTTGCTTTTTGAGCATCCAGTCTGGATTGTCAATTGCACTGTCCCAAGCTCTAAATCCTCCAGTTACAAATACTGTTTTTGGTTCAACATCGTAAAGGTTAGGGTCAAATATAAAGGTCAATTTATCTTCCGTTTGAGCATAGCCTTGTAGCTTTTCTTCGATGGAGAATGATTGGGCGATCAGGTTTAAACCTGATAGGATGAATACTACGAATAAGATGATTTTTTGCATGAGGCGAAATTACGGAGAATTGAGTTAATTGAGGCACTTTTTTATTGTTTCCTGTGTGAATGCACTATATTTGTTCTACTTTGTCGATAGATTGCATGAAATAATTGATGTTATCTATGATGATTTAAAAACTTACAGGAGTAGATGTGGCTTTTCATCTTGGTCGATTGAAACGAGTGGAACACTCTGAAGAAGAATAAAATAAGCTTTGTCCTCCTGAGCGAATGAAACGAGTAGAAGGAAGTCAAAATAATAAATACGCTTTGTCATCCCGAGCGACGAAGGAGTCGAGGGAAACAACCAGAGAACGGAATTTCGAGCGAAGCCGAGAAATCTACCTCTCATAAAAGATAGATTTCTCGACTTATCACCTAAATTAAATTAACTCCAAGTCACTCGAAATGACCGATGCTTTCTCCTTCCCATCCTTCGACTCCTTCGTCGCTCAGGAGGACAACATTACTTGATTCTTCTTCAGGGGATTCGACTCCTTCGTCGCTCAGCAGGACAACAATACTTGATTCTTCTTTAGGGTGTTCCACTCGTTTCAATCGACCAAGATGAAAAG
>CALGLS010000022.1 GCA_937959375.1 uncultured Saprospiraceae bacterium | reverse complement strand
AAACTCAAGTGGAAAGAAAATATCAAAGAGTTCAAACTTGTTTTGGCCACTCAAGGTTAGTCGCTGTAGGCGCTTCTCGTAATTTGTTCCATCGGAGGTGATGTACTGAGCGAGCCGTTCCATGATCTGGGAAGAAGGAATTTTATTGATGTGCGTTATTTCTAATCCTTTTTCGAGTTGATTATTGGCTGAAGCATTGCGATCCATAAAGATGCGACTGCCTATTCTTAGAAAAGTAAAGGGCACTTTATCCGGCTGATGAAAAATAGCTCTTTTTACATCTGGTCCTTGATTCCACGGATTAGTAAAGGTGTGACTACACTTAATTGGAGCGGCAAACTTTGAAACGGATTTATACACATTTATAATTCCTGGATCGGCCAAGAGCTCTGCTTCTAGTGTTTTCAAACTTTCTTCAAATGAAAGGCTACCCTGAAAACGAAATAAATTAGGGTGCGTATAGAGCATTGTCTTGCGAAGGATGGCTACATCTTCTTTTATTTCTTCTGGCGTATAAGTCAGTTTGGCAATAGTAGTACTGTCGTAAAAGTTGAATTCATTGAAGGTGTATGAAAAAGATTGAGGACCTCCCTTAAACCAAGCAATTCGATTGTCACTCCCTTCCAGTTCGTATTTTCCTTCATTTGTAAATTTGAAACGCAGGTTTCGTTTTTTAGTATTAAAAATGACCTTGGCTTCATAGACTCCATCCTTATCTTCGTCAGTCATCGGTAGGCCTTTTTCCCACGAAAGTGGATCTAAATTTCCTCTTATGGCCATTGCACCAACTGAGCTTGTATTTGATAAATCTACTTTAAAAGTAACTTCCTGTTGTTGTCCCATGCAAGAGGTGAGGGAGATAAGGGTAGCGATAATTAATGCTAATAATTTCATCTTGATTTTGTTATTTGAATGAATACTTCAAATCTCAGAAAACAGGATGGATTTGGCGCCTCATATGGTTTTTAGGGGTGTCAGATACGATTTGAGTCGTCTTAGATGGTAAAATTTATATGGAAATGGGACTTTTGGAACTAATTGTAGAATTAAGGTGCGCTAACGCGAGTTTTAAACACGAAGGGCACTGAGGCCACTGAGGCTCTATTTTTTAACTGGAGTATTTTAAATAGAGGACCACGTAAGAATGCTAATTGTCCTAAGTGTTCTTAGTGTTTAAAAGTTACGATTAAGGGGTTACGTAAGAAGGCTTAGTGCTCTCAGTGTCCTTAGTGTTTAATTTCCACGAAAAGGACCACGTAAGAATGCTAAGTGTTCTTAGTATTTAAAAGCTAAGATTAAGGGTCTACGTAAGAAGGCTTAGTGCTCTCAGTGTCCTAAGTGTTTAATCTCCACGAATAGGGTCACGTAAGAAGTCTAAGTATCCTAAGTGCTCTTAGTGTTTAAAAGCTACGATTGAGGGGTTACGTAAGAAGGCTTAGTGCTCTCAGTGTCCTAAGTGTTTAATTTCCACGTAAAAGGACCACGTAAGAATGCTAAGTGCTCTTAGTGTTTAAAAGCTAAGATTGAGGTGTTGCGTAAGAAGGCTTAGTGCTCTCAGTGTCCTAAGTGTTTAGAAAATAAGTTAAAGGGAATAATACGTTAAAAGGATTTCCTAAAAACAAAAAACTACTCAGGAAGTGCCGCAAAGTATTCATTAACAAAATGATCAATACCTTCTCTTGTCATGTTAGAAACATAAAAATTAACAAGTAAGCCCTTCGGTTTTTTACAAAGCCTCATATAGCTCATAATCTGTGCCTTGAAGACTGGATTCATCGTAGCAACCGACTTAATCTCAAGTATAATTTGATCTTCAACAAGTAAATCGCACCTCAATGATCTCCTCATTTTGACTCCTTTGTATATCACAGGAACTTCTTTTTGTTGCTCAACCTTAAAGCCCTCATTCCTTAGCTCATAGCTTAAAGCATCTTCATAAATTGATTCAAGAAGTCCAGGTCCTAATTCTTTGTGCACTGAAATAATAGATCCAACGATCCCATAGGCGAGGCTGTTAACACGAGTTTGAGTTAGCATAAATGTTAGTTTTCTCGAAAATGTAAAGTACTTGTTTTCCTAAAGATAGATTTTATTTTAAAAAATCCTTAAATCTCTTTTAAGTACTGAGAAGGAGAAGATCCCACAAATTTCTTAAACACCCGATTAAAAGTAGCCTTACTGTTAAAGCCACAATCATAAGCAATTCCCAACAACGAAAGCTGCTCCTGCTTTCCAGCATCAAGCATTTCCTTGACCGCATTGACGCGATGCTGATTGATGAAATCATTGAAGTTTTGGCCAAAGCCTAAATTGATAACTTCAGAAAGTTGGCCCCGATTCATATTGAGAGACTTGGCCAATTGAATTAGATTTAAATCAGGATTGAGGTAGGGCCTTTCGGTAAACATGTAAGTTTTAACCTGTTGTTTTAGTTGGGTCAACTCGTTCGAAAGTGCTTTAGTAGGAACGGGATCAGATGAGGTACTTGCAATAATTTGATCACTATAGTTTGCTATTTGCAAAACATTACTTTGATCTAAATCAAGTTCATTTAGTTTGTTGGTATTCGTAAAGTAGCCTTTTATACCAATGTAGATTATCGCCAAACAGGAGAAAAAGAAATACCACCATTCCTGGGTCCAACTCAAATCGGTAATTGAAATTTCAATAACAAGTTGGATAATACTATAAACAAAAAGAAAAGCATAGATCAATAAAAAATTACGCATCCAATTCAGCTCTAACAAAAAGGTGTTACTGAAAATATGACGAATTTTATTACGATAAATGAAATACATCTGCATAGTAAACGCAATATAGAGGAGCATTTGAAAATTTTGAAAAATCGTAATAAATGGCGACACATATTTCCAGTCAAAGTTGACGAGCATATAGCCATTCTGTGTTTCCGCAAAACCTGGTTGAGACGCATCGTACAAATAAATCCCGATTTTATACAAAACAAAAAGTAAGGCAGGAATAAAATGAAGGTAGTCTTTTAACCGAAATCGAAAATGAGGTACCGTAATCGACTTAACATAAAAATACAAAAGCGGAGCCAAAGCCATCGATTGGTTAATCAAAAAATAATTAATCTTGGTATTCGGATTCGAATCATACCAACCCATAAAACCAATGGTGTAAGTCGTCTGATGCCAACAAGTAATGAGCAAAATGAGTCCAAGAAAAAAATCCGAAATACTACGTTTTTTGCCAAAACGAATAAACAACAAGGCCGCAAAGAGTAAACCCTGTATCGCTAAAACCAATAATGGTGTGCTATAAATATTAAAGTTTGGAAATTGAAGAAAGATCATTTAGTTTTCTGTTAGTCGCTATCGTTTGATTACCATGTGTTTACAAAGGTAATTAATTTTTAAGACTGTTTTATAAAGGAAAAGGAGAAGAGGAGAGGAGTTGCTGAGCGCAAATGTGTGGAGTTTAAAATTCTTCGCAGCCTAATTTTTTATCAATTCCTTCATGTCTTTCTTACCAGAAAAGTATTTATCCCAATCGTAAAATTCAATCTCCGTTTTTAGAAAAACAAGAGAATGTGCACTGTTATTATAATTCAAAACTAAGGTGTCACCTGAACAAGAAAAACTATTTAGATTCAACATCGCTACTTCTAAATTGTCAACACCCCAAGTCGGTTCCGACATTTCAGAATGATTAAAGTGCGTAACTTTTATACCGTTGTCTTTCAATAAATCATACTTCCCGTAAACAAGATTTGACAATGACTGTCCTTCAAAAGTACCCGCTTGAATATGCTCGTCATAATCAAATTGAATAATGACTTCAAAGAATTTTTGATAAGCCGCTGGTTTTGTATTCGCTTCTCCTTTATTATTGTCGCGATAGCAATGCAGCAACCAGCGATCGTGCTCGTTGAAGAAACAAGGATAGGGGAGCTCTGGCTCAAGGTTAAAGCAGAGAAAAATATTCAGAAAAAATAAAAGTTGAACCAAGTAATTCACGGGATACTTTTTTAACAACTTCAACGTATAAAATCAATAAAAGTTCCTAATGCTGATGCCCATGACCATGCGCATCTCCGCTTTCCTCTTCTTCCTTTTTAGGGTTGCCAGGCGCTGATTCTACCGTAGCACCACTAATCTGATTTCCAAAGAAAATAGCATTCGCCATCAACTTATTTGTTCCATACCAGAAGGCTCTAAAATTAGGATTGTCTGCAAAACAAATCACTCGTCCTCGACCAATTCCGGTAACGATAGCCGCCGCAGAATTGTTAATTAATTGCTCGTTTCTTTTTGAAATGTAACCACTTAGCAAAGCCTTATTGCTAAACATCAATGGAGTAGAATAAGGATTTTTTCCAGCTTTCATAAATGTAGTTCCCTTGTGGAAACTCGCTAGTTTGCTGTCATGGTAACCATAAGTCAAAGGATGTGTCAAATCCATTTTAACTTCAAAGATGGCCCCACCAATTACATTAGCACCGCGATCTCTAGATGCTTTTCCGTAGGGTCGACGTTTGCTTGATTTGTGTTCTTTGTTCTTAGATGAAGTGCTAGTTTTGTATTCAATGTTAGCCAACTTTTTTGACTTCGCCCAGCGAACGGCGCCTCGAGTACAAATCAATGTACCTCCGTTTTGTAACCAACTTTTAATTTTAGCAACACCACTTTCTGAAATGCTACTAAAGGAACCATCTGTCATGATGATGGCGGTGTACGAGCTTAAATTAGTTCGTGCAACAGCCTTCCCTTCCAAAATAGTTGGAGGCATTTCATAACGTTGATCCAATAAATGCCACACTTCTCCAACTTCATAACTAGAAGCACCATCACCTGCAATCACGATCGTTTTTGGTTTTTTGACTAGTGCGAAATTAGGACTTCCTAAATCAATTCCCCTTGGCGTAAGCCCCGTATTTACATTGTGAAAATTAATGTTGGTTTGTTGACTAACCGCTTTGATGATTTGAAATAAAGCGTTGCTGTTCATCGGCTGATTTTGAACTGGAATCATAATCGTTCCTTGCGGAAAATCCACGACTTCATTCCCCAAAGGAATGCTAAACGCTTTTTGGGAAACCTTAGCAATCAAACCTCTTTTGAGTAATAAGTTCATCGCTTTTGGTGCATAATAATCGTCCCATCTAAAAAGGTAAGCATAGTTACTTTTTTCAAGACTCGCAGCTTTTTTATCAACAGAGGTGATTTTGTCACCCAATAAATTTCCTTTAAATGAGCTGTTGTCCAAAGCTGCATAATCAAGGTTAAAAGCAAGCGGCATCGTCCAAGTAGAAACATCATAAAAAAGACTGTCCTTAAATTCTGTTCGCGTTTCAAACATAGCTGTAATTAATCGATATTGCGCTTGGTTAGCTGGCACTACGTAAGCATGTTCTTTCAAGAATTTTTGTCCTTTTACGGTTACATCTTTTCCAATTTTATGAACAGTGATTTTATGACGATTGAGCATGTCGATAAAACTAGCAGCACGACTGTCATCATGCGCATCACCAAAAACATAAGCTTTTACATTGTTCGACTTTGCTTGATCGCGAGCCGTTTTATAAAATTCTCTTTTATATTCTAGCAATTCTTTGCGAAGTGAAAGTCCTGCTTTTTGTGTAGACAAAGAAGTCAACACCTGATTGCGAATCGTAAACGGAAAACTCAATAAACCATTGGTCGTTTGTCGTAAATGTCCCCGCGAACTAGCTTGCTCAAACAAAATTCCAATACCGCCATTTACATCCGGATAGGTCGATCCTTTTCCATAATAAAAATCATCAAAGGATTCTTCCGAATAATAAAACGATCCAACTTTGTTTAATTCCGCAGCATGAAAAGTTCCAATCTTTTTTGTCAAATCCTGATTCTTCTGAGGTGTGATTGGATTGGTACGAGCAGGTACACCTGGTTGGAAAAAGTAAGTAGAGTTAGAGCCCATCTCGTGATGGTCGGTAAGGATGTTTGGTTTCCACTCATGGTAAATATTGATGCGTCCACGACTCTCCGGATGTTGTACCAAAAGCCAATCTCGATTGAGATCAAACCAATAGTGATTGGTACGACCACCCGGCCACACTTCACTAAATTCACGTCCGTTTGGATCAGGATTTAAGTTAAAACTTTTGTGCGAATTGGCCCAAGTAGAAAAGCGATGAAAGCCATCCGGATTCATACAAGGATCGAGTAAGATAACCACATTTTCTAGTAGCTCAATTACTTCATCACTTTGCGCTGCCGCTAAATAATAGGCAACAAGCAAAGCTGCATTTCCGCCACTAGATTCATTCCCATGTACGCTATAGCCTTGGTAAATAACAGAAGGCAATTGGTCAATATTCACCTTTCTCGATTTATCTGGGTCAGCTAAATCCTGATGCTGCTTTTTAATTTGATCTAAGTTCTTAAAATTATCTTTCGAAGTGATGGTGAGGCATTGCAGGTGTCGGCCCTCATAAGTACGAGCGTACTCGTTGAGTTCTACCCGATCCGACTTATCAGCCAATTCTCGCATGTAGAATTTTAGTTGATCGTGGCTAACATGCCATTCACCTACTTGGTATCCGAGAAACTCTTCTGGTGTTGGAATAGAGGAGTCGTATTCGCCTTCCGGCAAAAAATAATTAAGTGCTTTTTTTTGTGCGCTGACTGCGTTTGCTACAAAGAGGAATAGGAAAATAAATGAGGTATACTTTTTCATACGAGTGCTTGTGATTTTACTTAGCACAAATGTACGAAAAAGGTATTAGACCGCTTCGCTGTTAGATCATTCGGCCTTTGGCCTCATTGAGAGATC
>CALGLS010000021.1 GCA_937959375.1 uncultured Saprospiraceae bacterium | reverse complement strand
TTAATAAACTAACTGGTTAAAAGGCAGTTAAATTTCATTGGATGAATGAATACGATCAAAAATAGGAAATTTTTTGGAAGTGGGAGTAGGATGTGCTTAGGTAATGGATTTTTTGTCGGAACATTGTAGGTGAGACCGCTTTGCTGAGAGATCGCTTCGCTGAGAGATCGTGGCGACTATGTCACCACTGAGAGATCGCTACGCTAAGGGACTTCACTCGAACGTGATTTAACACATGGCCCCTACGTTAGTGGGAAGTCCCTCAGCGAAGCGATCTCTCAAGGAGGCCTTCAAGCCGACTGATCTCACAGCCAGCCTGCCAGAGGCAGGCGCAGCGATCTGACAGCGCAGCGATCTCAACCCCGGTCTCAACCCCAGTCTCACTTAGAAGCCGTCTGAGTAGCCCCAATAATTTCAACTTCAACTCGACGATTAATCGTTCGCAACCGATCAGTAGAATTGTCATTCAAAGATCGCTCTGCGCCATAGCCAACCGTTTTGATACGATCAGTTGGAATGTTTTTGTTGCGAACAAGGTAGTCCTTGATGGCTTCAGCGCGTTCTTCGGATAATTTTTTGAGTAATTTTTTATCGCCTTGATTGTCGGTGTGTCCCGAAATTAGAATCACAACTTTAGGGTGCTTGCCTAAGTAATCTGCCAGTCGATCCATCTCTGGATATGATTTGCTGTAAACCTGTGCGGTAGATTTTTTGAAGTAAATGTGGTCTAACAAAAGTTTTGAACCTACCGTCGGTTTAATGTCAATGGCATCTTTACGGACAACAGAATTTGGTTTAACTTTTTGAGCCGTTTCTTCTTTTGTTGGCTCTAAGAAAAGTTTTATGTTTTTGACAAAACTAGTATTGATTTTAGTTCCTGTAACAATGACCGTATACGCTTCTTTAAAATCTTTTTTTCTCGCAGTGATTTTTACTTTGTTATTCCATGGAAGTAGTAAACGAAATTTTCCATTGCGTGTACTGGTGACAATACTATTTCCTTTTTCGTCTTGAGAACTAATTAAGGCATCGATCGGACTGAGGTCAAAATCATTGAATAGTTGGCCTTGTACGAGGAGTCCGTTTTGTTTTGGAGGACTTATTTTTGTTCGGAAAATATTCCAGTTGCCTTCTCTGTTCGATGAGAAGTATAGGTAACCGGTGCTTTCGCAAAAATAAGGATGACTTTCATTCGCTTTTGAATTGATTGGCGAACGAAATTTTTGTGGCGCCGACCAGCGATCCCAGCCCTTGCCCAATCTTTTTTGAAAGTAAATATCCGTTTTTCCTTTTTGATTACCTCGATCAGAAGTAAAGTACAAACGCTTCATGTCTGCACTTAGGTGTGGTGTGTTTTCCGTAAAAGGGGTGTTAATACCTCGCCCTAAATTTTTTGGTTTTGACCAAGTTTCATTTGTTTGCTTTTCGCAAATGAATAAATCACTTTTGCCAATAGCGTTTGGATGTTGCATCGCAATGATCATCACCTTCCCGTCTTGACTAAACGTGACGTCTGCATCCGAATCTATATTTTTCAAATGCGGAATATGCAATGCTTTAGGACTCGTCCAACTGCCGTCCAGATTTCTATTTGATTTGGAAAACTGAGCAACTTTTTTACCTTTTTCAAGCAATTGATTCAATACAATGATTTCATTTGATGGCGGTAAGATCGTGCTGATACTATTTGGCAATGCATTGTTAAGTGGAGCTCCAGGATGTAAGATAATATCAAAATCCTTATTCGCAGTCTGAGCAATCCATATATCTTGATTCAAGTCCGATCGTTCCGGATTCTTTATCGACTTTCCAGCTAACTGGCTATAAATATTGCTAAGTTGTTTCCGATAAGCATTTTCCGAAAGGGACCTAAAAATGTCCTGTCCATTTATATCGAGACTATGCTCAAACTCTGGACTTTTAGCTCGTGTAAAGTAAAGCGCGAGTCCATCAGAAGAGACAGAAGGATTCATTTCATCATACCTAGAAGTGTTGATGCGACTGTGTAGTTTCTCTACCTCGGTGCTTTGACCCAAGATGCTGCCTGAAATAAGTAGGCAAAGTGCTAGTAATATCGTGTTGTTCAATGCTTTCATATATTAAAAGATACCTATACAAATCTCATTCCTAAGCGAGTCAGAATAGGGCAAAACCAAGAAAATCAGGAAAATAGCAAGGCGAGGAGAAAATAAATGGGTGTTCCGGTGTATGTTTTTGGGATAATATAAAGATATCCATTTCTCAAGCCCATTTCAATTAAAATCAATCATCTTAACTCATAATTAAAGTTGTAATGTGTGGTTTTTCGGAATTTGGATTACTTTCCCCAGAAGCCAGCCGCACGCCTTAAACCCAATAAGATTAATATTGAATAATGAATTCAGATTTCGGAATATTGATTGCTCTTTCTAAGGAAAAGCTAGGCGATATCGGGTACAATTCAAACTTCAATATTCCGAAATCGTTATTCAACATTTACTTTCCCCAGAAGCTACAACCCCTCAAACGATAACAAGTCCAAAGGACTTAACCATCATTAAGGTCGAGCAGAGCCCGATGCCCGACCGATAGCTAGAGTCTACCCAAAGCTCTCCACCTAAATCCCAAAAAATCCCTAAATTCACCCCATGGACATAAAACAACAGCTCCTAACTGACCGCTCCAAGCAAAACATAAGCCGTCTTGCCAACTACATCGGCAAAGACAAAAAACGTTGTGCAATCCTCTGGAAACTAATCAGATACGGTGAAGCGCCCCTCCCGCAACGTGGCGCCTGGCTCTTCGAAACCTGCGTCCCAAAGCATCCCGAACTAGCCCTGCCTTATCTAAAAGAAATGCTAAGCTACATGCAGCAAGATGTACCAGATGGGGTGCGCCGAAGCTTTTCTAAGGTATTCTCAGTAGTAGAAATACCAGAAGATATCTCAGGAGAAATCTACGACCTATGTCTCAATTGGATCATACAAGAAAAAACAAGTATTGCCGTGAAAGCACACTGTATGGAAACGGCTAAGAATATTGCCCTACCATATCCCGAACTTAGAGAAGAGGTGGCCCTTGTGATTCGTGACCAAATGGAATATAGCGAGTCGGCAGGCGTACAGGCTAGGGGCAAACGGCTTTTGAAAGAATTGGAGAATAGGAATTAGAATTAGAATTAGAATTAGAATGTGAACCTGTCTGGCCGCCAGGCAAGATTAGAATGGCCGAATAACGCGGGATTTACGATAGAGGGAATATTCTAATTCCTATTCCTATTCACATTCACATTCACATTCTAATTCTAATTCACATTCTAATTCTTCCGCTTTAGCGGAAACATTTTTATTTCCCCATTATTTAGCCGATCTTTAGAATGAGGTTTTAAACAACTTCAATAAATATTTCCGGCAGCAATAGGGAATGTTAAAGAACTTTAATATGTGTAAACACAAAATAATATATCTGTTCTTGTTTTTAGCAACAGCTATGACCGCTCAGAATGTTGATGAGCAAATTAATGGCTTAAACGAAGAACTAGAAAAACTGGAACTCCAGAAAGTTCAGATTCTTGAGCAATTGGAAGGGCTCAAATTCCAGCGAATCACTCGTGATCTGAAAGCAGTGGGTCTTCCCTCTGATAACTTTATCGAGCATTCAGCGATGATTCTTGAATACAACGAAGCTCATGAGCAAGCGGCTTGGGTGGCGCACGTCATCACTTCTGATATTATCAATGGATCAGCAACGCGAAGTAATGATTTTAGGGTAGACCCAAAAGTGGTTTCGGGAACGGCTGTAGAAGAAGATTATTTCCTCAAATTTTTGCAAACCGATAGCACCTATAAGTATGATGGTTTTGGTTACGACCGAGGACATCTAGCCCCCTCAGCGGATTTTAGATGGTCTCCAACCGCTTTGTCTGAATCGTACTACTACTCCAATATGTCGCCGCAGTTGGCAACGTTTAATCGCGAAAAATGGGCCGAGTTAGAATCGATGCTGAGAGGCTATGTGTATGACCATCCGGGTGTGCAATTGATTGTGGTTACGGTCCCCGTTTTGAAAGAAGGCTTGCCAGTTATCGAAAGAAGTATCAACAAAGTAAGTATCCCTGAACAATACGTGAAAGTAGCCATCGACCTGACCAACAAAAAAGGAATTGGCTTTATTATGGCCAATCAAAAACTGAATTATCCTTTAGCATCATTTGCGGTAACGATTGACGAAGCAGAAGCATTAACAGGTTTTGATTTTTTCAATCTTCTTGACGAAAAATTAGAGGCTGACCTTGAAAGTCAATTGGATAAAAAAGCATGGTTTCCTGAAATGAATAAAGGAGATGTTGAACCTATTTATCCACCTTCTCTACCTCCTGCACATTTCAACACCGTACAATCAAAACGATATGTAGGTAAAGGAAAAGAGATCACAGTCTGTGGTACAGTAGTGAGCACGCGTTTAAGTAGAAAAGGAAATCTTTGGATGAACATTGACAAACAATTTCCAAATCAAATATTTTCTGTTTATATCAAAAAAGAAGACCTCGTCAACTTCACCTTTGATCCCGGAAAAGAGTACTTGAATAAACAAGTTTGCTTTGATGGAAAAATACAAGATTTCAATGGAACACCTACTGTTCGGATTGAGAAGGAAGGTGCTTGTCGTTTTTTATTTGATGCGATGAAAGCTGCTGACTAGTACTGGTGGAATAAAAAATCAATTCAGTGATTCCGAATTCGATATTCAGAATTCCGTGATTAAATTTTTCCTCTGTTTATGGTATTGACCTTACACCTAAGTATTAAATTTACAGGCTCTACGTCAAATATAGTGGGTTTGGGTATGCCTTAGTTTGGTATTCGGACGGCGGACTTTACAGGCCGACCAAGAATGCAATATGTCTGAATATTTGATCATATCTCTATATTTACATTTTATATTTAGTTCCTTTTTCGAACGCAAAAATCAATTGCTGGTCGGCCTGTAAAGTCCGGGATCCGAAACCTCTGAATAATTACCCACTAAATTTGACTAAGAACCAATTTACATTATAGTTTAGAGGGAAAAAATCCACCTTCCATCTGACTAATTAATATCAGTCAATCCGTCCACCAGGATTAAGTCCACTAGGTACCTGACTCGGGATAGTACGATCAAAATCATCGTCATTCAAGGCTTGAATAAACTCGACGATATCCTGAATGTCGCGATTGTTAAAGTTGTTTAAATCTTCGATATCTGGATCGATGTCGTTTCGATTAACATTTGGATTAATGTTTAAATTTTCGCCGCCATTTCCGCCACCGCCACCATTATTATTGGCAAAGTTGCGAGCAGTGATGTAGAAGCGAATGGTTTCTTCTAGGTCGCTCCCCACACCATTGTGAAAGTAAGGACCAGTCATATTCAAATTTCTTAAAGTTGGTGTACGAAATGCATAAGTACCATTTGCTCCTGAGTCAGATTGATCTAGTAGATCGTGATCAGGAACGCCCAGTGTATGCAATTCAAAATCAGAAAACATAGGGCCACTGTGGCAGTCGTCACAACCAATTCGATTGAAGGTATTCATACCTCTAATTTGCGCTTGCGATAAAGCATCCTGATCACCTGCTTGGAAGCGGTCAAATGCACTATTGGTGGCAACAATCGTTCGCTCAAAAGCAGCAATGGCCGCACCGATGTTTTCTGAAGTAATCGCATTGTTATTCCCAAAGGCAGTAGCAAAAAGATCACGATAAGTAACATTGGCAATTAGTCGATTGACAATACTATCCAGTGCTAATGATTCATCAAAAGCATGTCCACGCATTTCTTCAAAAGATAACAAAGGACCTATTGCCTGTGCTTCTAAACTCACCATTCGGTTGTCCCAAAACATAGGTGCCTGAACAGGATTGTAATTCCCATTATTATCAATTCCGTTAAAGGCAGTATTGATAATCGTTGGTGAATTTCGAGCGACTAGCCCTATATTTTCACCACTGATATCTATCCGGTTTGGCCCCAGCCCCTGGCCACCAATACCAATTGGTAATGCTCGGCCATCTGCATAACCAAAATCAGGATGATGGCAGGTTGCACAAGCAATATCTTTCTCCCCAGATAAAACTGGATCCCAAAAGAGTAAACGACCAAGTTCCGCAAGATTAGTCGTATTAGGATTATTGCCCGTGATTGGAATATCATTGATATCAACCACATCGGTAAAATTATCGTCTATATCATTATCTGGTTGACATGACATGACAAATAGAGTACAAAGGAGGATTGAAAGACGCGTTAGATTTTTCATACGGATTTAATTTTAGACTAATTGCTTAGTTCAGATTTTTAGTGTAAAATTATTTCCGTATACTTTAGTGTTTAAATTAGTAGAAGGTGCAGGCTTTTGCCTATAATTTTTATAATTTGAGATCGAAATGAAAATAACAGGAGTAACTCTGTTTTTTCGCAATTCATTATAAAGACAGCTAGGCTTATAAAAGACCTACCTAGTCGTTATAGAAAAAAAGAAAATTTTTTAATCATGCCCGAAATAGGCTCTCTTTGCGAGGAATCGACCTTCACTAAAATTTTTAGAGAATACTCTAAAACCTTGCATAATTACCTGTACTACAAAACAGGAAATCTCCCGATGTCAAAGGATTTGGCCCAAGAGGCTTTTACTCGTTTATGGAAAAATTGTGCTTCTGTAATTCCAGCTAGTGCAAAAGGCTATGTCTTTAAAATTGCGAATAACTTACTAATAAATGAGTACAATCATCAGAAAGTAGTTTTGAATTTTGAGCGTAAACCAACAAGTGATCGAGATCAGGAAAGTCCAGAATATTTGCTGGAAGAAAAAGAATTAAAGGAAAAACTAGAAGCGGCCATTGCTGCTTTGCCAGAAAAACAACGGGTGGTCTTTTTGCTAAGTCGAATTGATAAGAAAACATACAAGGAAATTGCCGTTTTATTGGGCATTAGTAAGCAGGCTGTAGAAAAGCGGATGTACAAGGCTTTGGATGTATTACGCTTAGTTTCAAAAAAAATTCGCTAATAGGTAGGTCTTTAAGCACTTCAAATGTATTAAAGTTGATAAAACAAACCACAAAGGTTTAAATAACTTTTATAACTAAACTCAATCATGAAAGATGACGAGATTTTACACAAATGGGTAAACGATGAACTCACAGATGAAGAGTTGGAAGTATTCAAATTAAGACCGGAATACGACTCTTTAGTTGACTTGTATAAAAATACCGAAAGTTTTGTAGCACCTGTGTTTGATGATGAT
Organism: uncultured Saprospiraceae bacterium; assembly: GCA_937959375.1. Taxonomy (GTDB): domain Bacteria; phylum Bacteroidota; class Bacteroidia; order Chitinophagales; family Saprospiraceae; genus CALGLS01. The sequence continues at coordinate 5,507 of CALGLS010000021.1, read as the reverse complement.
GCTATGTTGGATGCTGTTTTGAAAACGGAAAAATCAACACCAGCTGCTTCGGAATCAGGAAGACGTGTTTTTTTAAAGTCCTGGATGAAATACGCAGTAGCCGCTGCCTCTGTTGTACTTTTAGCCGTTTGGTTTTTGCGACCGAACAATAGTAGTGATGCCCTTTTTGAAATGGCAAAAGGAGAACGAACAGAGGGGGCTTTACCTGATGGCTCTACTTTCGTAGTCAATGCGGAAAGTACCTTGCGTTATAATTCTGATTCTTGGACAAAAGATAGAAGCTTACAACTCCATGGAGAAGCATTTTTTGAAGTTAAAAAAGGATCGAAGTTTACAGTCAATACACCTACAGGAATTGTACAAGTTTTGGGAACTCAATTTAACGTCTGGTCCAGAAAGAACTTACTAGAAGTAAAATGTACAAGCGGAAAAGTAGCGGTACTATCAGCTAGCGGAACTCTCCTAGACGAATTAACCAAAGGTGAGGCTCTGCGAATTAAAGCAAATAAAGTCAGTGAAAAATGGTCAACAAAAGCTGACGAAAAAGCAAGTTGGCTCAAGGGTATTTCAAAATTGAGAAAGGTGCCTTTGCAAACGGTCGTTGACGAACTGTCGCGCCAGTATGATGTAACAATTGATGCATCTAAAGTTGATACAAAAGTTATTATGTCTTGTAATTTTCAGCATAAGGATTTGGATTTAGCTTTAAAAACTTCTTTTGCTCCGTTAGATATTATTTTTGAAAAACGAGATGGAGTGGTGTACCTAATGAAAAAATAGTGTGCCTGATTTGCTAAGAAAAAAATATAAAATAGACTTGCTAAAGAACAGCTTATTTCTATGCTTACTACTGCTAAGTATGGGACTCAAGGCGCAACAAAAAATGGTAGCCTTAGACTTTCAAGAAGAAGCAAGTCTTGAAGAAGTCATTCTCCAATTAGAATCAAATTACGGCTTTTTGTTTTCGTACAAACAAGCTGATATAGAACCCATTCGGTTTACAAGATTTCCTCAAGCTGCAGAGATCACTGTTTTTTTAGATCAACTTTTGCAAGGGAAAGGTTTACTCTTTGAAATAGTAGATGGCTCCTATATTATTTTGACGAAAGTCAACATGTCTTCAGGTGCCAACGAATCATCTATGAATTTGTGTGGCAATATAATCGATAAGGAAACTCAAAAGCCTTTAGTCGGTGCCAGTGTTTATCACAACTCTTCTAAGAAGGGAACTATAAGTGATGCAGATGGGAAATTCAATCTTACCATTTTACCCAAAGAAAATGATAGTTTGATCCTTAGTTACGTCGGATATGAAGAGATGAAATTACCGATCTCCTTTTTTACGAAAAAGGGATGTCCACCAGTAGCTCTGAATTACTATTCCTTTGGGGAAAATTTTATTGTGGTAACAGATTACATAACCGACGGAATCCAACTGAAGAACAATGGAGGATTCACGGAATTGGAACTCAATAAAATAGGAGCACTTCCCGGTCAAGCTGAACCAGATGTATTAAAATCTATACAGTTTTTACCTGGGATCTCATCGCCCGATGGTTCGGTTGGTAACATCAACATTCGAGGTGGTACTGCTGACCAAAATTTGATTCTTTGGGAAGATATTCCAATTTACCACACTGCACATTATTTTGGAATGCTTTCCGCTTTCAATCCTTACATTATCAATAAGATGGCCGTCTATAGAGGTGGTTTCGGTGCAGAATATGGAGGCCGAGTTTCAGGATTGATTGACTTAAAGTCAGATACCGAAGGAAAAGAAAAAACGAAATTTGGAGCGGGTACCAACCTCATCTCTGCTTACAACAACGGGCACATTTTACTAAAAGATAAAGGTGCCATCATTTATTCAGTACGTAGATCCTTGACGGAACTTTGGCGCTCTCGCGACTTTGAAAACATCACCAAAAGAATTCATCAAAACACATTGGTGCAAAACGTTGATTTGAATCGACTCCCAGATGGAATTAGTATAGATGAAGACTTCCAATTTTTTGACTCAAATGTAAAGGCAAATTATAAGCTCACATCAAAAGACGAACTCTCAGTAGCTTGGTTTTATGCAGATAATGATTTCACAGATTTGATCATGGATGACAATCTGAAACAGCGACAAGAGGATACACTCAGGTTGGATAATAGAGGAATGAGCTTGTCTTTGAATCATGATTGGGGAGCTGGTTTTTCGACCAAATTATCGGTAGTTGGTACTAATTATCGTTACGATTATGGTTACAGTCTTCGGACGGGAGGTAATCCAATTCCTGAAAAAAAAGGGATAAAAAATAGTAGAATCGGAGAGCAGCAATTAAACTTGCAAAACAGGTATATTACTCCTAGCAATCATCAATTTAAACTGGGTTTCCAATTACTGAATAATGAAGTAAAATATGAGTTGTCAAAAGCACGAGGTGGGGGAGCAGCAGAGTTGGAAGGAGAAGATTTAGAGGGAAAACTATACACGGCATATGGTGCTTATGTTAGCCCTTTGGAAAAGCGATTTGGTGTAGATGCAGGTTTGCGAAGCACCTATTATGAAAATGGTTCAGACTTATTTATAGCACCCCGTTTGCGTTTGTGGTACAAACTCACCGATCAAATTCGTTTGCACGCAAGTGGAGGTAAATACTTTCAGTTTTTAAGTCAACTTTATGAGATAGAAGGTGACCGCTCTAGTATCGAAACACCGGTATGGACATTGATTGGAGGAGATAAAAAGACTCCCGTTCAAGATGCAACGCAATATCAAATTGGATTTGTAGCCAACTCTAGAGGTTGGTTGTTTGATGTTCAAGCTTACGCAAAAGAAATTGATGGGCTGACCTCCGTTGCAACTGATTTTGATGAAGCGGTGCGCTATAAATTTCATGCAGGTAAATCCGAAGTTAGAGGTATTGATGTTTTGGTTAAAAAACGTTGGAAGAATTATCAATCGTGGGTGAGTTATACCTACAGTATGGTCAGTTATAAATTTCCTACTTTCTTCGATAAAAATTTCGCCGCACCCAATGACCAACGACACAATCTCAGTTGGAATAACATGTGGTCCTTTGGTCGCCTCGATTTTTCCATAGGTTGGAAGTTGGCCTCAGGTCGACCTTATTCCCGCCTCAGAGATTTTCGATTAGAAACGATAGATCCTCCTGGTGTGCCTCCACCATTTGAAATCATTTCACCTACGGCCGACAATGCATTTAATAGTGCTAATCTTCCAAATCAACATCAGCTCGATGCATCTATAGCATACCGTTTTCAATCCAAGAGACACAACAGATTAAACGGCGTGCTCAGTCTATCACTGTTTAATATTTATCATCAAACGAATATCTACAGTCGCGAGTTCACCATCGAAAATCGAACTAATGAAATACCTCGTCTGCGTCATATCGATAAAGTGCGCATGGGCTTTACTCCGGCTTTAGCCTTCGGCATTGAATGGTGAGGGAATTGAAATTAGAATTAGAATTAGAATTAGAATCAGAATCAGAATCAGAATCAGAATGTCCATCTATCGTGAAGCTCCGCGTTAGATGGACATTCTAATTCTAATTCCTATTCCCATTCTAATTTCCATTCCCCCACGTTATCGGGCCATTCTAATTCCAATTCACATTCTAATTCCCATTCCTAAGGTAGGTCTTTCCCAAACTAAGCTGTCTTTAAGTTAAGAGCCCCGATAGAAACTTTCTTTCACCTTTCACCTTTTAACTTAAACAGCATGAAAAAAAGATTGACCCTTTTTGCAGCGATCTGCTGCGCATTATTTTTAGTTTCTGGAACCATTGACCTCAACGACCTGTTCGATTACGAAAATCAGGAAATTCCCAATTATATTACTGAGGACAATACACCAGTTGCTAATCCTATCACAGATGGTGGAGCCACCTTGGGGCGCGTATTATTTTACGATAAAAATCTATCGGTCAATAATACCATTTCTTGTGCGAGTTGTCACAAACAAGAATTGGCTTTTGGAGACGATACGGCCGTTAGTTTGGGGTGGGATAGTGAAAGCACAGGAAGGCATTCTCCTCGTTTGATTAATGCTCGTTTTGGAGAAGAAGAAAATTTCTTTTGGGATGAACGCGCGAGTAGCTTGGAAGAACAAAGTACGATGCCCATTCATGATCATGTAGAAATGGGATTTAGTGGACTAAGTGATAATCCTGACATTGATTCTCTGATTAGTAAATTAGAAGGAATTAATTATTACCAAGACCTTTTTACATTTGTATATGGTGATTTTGAAATCACGGAAGAAGAAATTCAGGATGCCCTTGCACAGTTTGTGAGAAGTATCCAATCCTTTGATTCGAAATACGATGTTGGCCGAGCTCAAGTTGGAAATAACAATGCAAATTTTCCAAATTTTACTGCTGAAGAAAATTTGGGTAAGACGCTTTTTATGAATCCAGTTAACAATGGAGGTGCCAATTGCAACACCTGCCATAATGCTCCCGAATTTGATATTGATGACAACAGTGATAACAACTCAGTGATCACCGTTGCAGATAGTCCGGGTGAAATAGATGTAACCAATACTCGTTCACCTTCTTTGCGTGATATGTTCAACTCCGATGGCACACTTCATGGTCCGCTAATGCACGATGGTAGTTTAACCACTATGTTGGATGTGATTAATTTATATGACGATATTGACGTTGATCCGGCCAATACAAACTTAGATAATCGACTGCAAGGTGGTCCTGGAGGGAATGGACAAAATTTAAATTTAACAGAAACGGAAAAACAAGCATTAATAGCTTTTCTACAAACACTTACAGGAGTAGAAGTGTACACAGCTGAGCAATGGTCAGATCCTTTTGATGTAGATGGTAATTTGACTATTCTCAATTCTCCACTACCAGTAGAGTTGGTGTATTTTCGAGTATCCCAACAGTTTGAAGATGTTTTGTTAGAATGGCAAACGGCAAGTGAAATTAACAACCGTGGTTTTGAAATACAACATAGTTCGAATGCGGTTGATTGGAAAAACATTGGTTTTGTTGAAGGAGCAGGAGATGATTATCTGACGAATGATTATATCTTTCTTGATGAGCATCCTTTTTCAGGAATCAATTATTATCGCTTAAAGCAAATGGATTTTGATGGTAAAACAGAATACTCGAACACCCTATCACAATGGATTGGTCGGGATGCTTTTGAAGTTTCGGTTTACCCAAATCCAGTACAGGATTATCTGCGCTTTGGTTTACCAGAAGGTAAGTTCTCTGTATCTATTGTAAATGCACAGGGTAGGGTTTTGCATAAGCAGACTGTAAATGATGGAGAGATGCTTGACTTTAGTCAGTTTGATGCTGGCGTTTATTTTGTGCGAATTGAAGATGAGAAAGGAGAGGAGCTTATTGAGAGAGTGATTCGGTTGTAGCGAAGACCGAAGACCGAACAGGTTGACCGCTAAGTCAGTTCTCTGAATATTTAGCTGCATCGCTTTTAGGAAATTTTTTAAACCTGTCGGGCCGCCAGGC
>CALGLS010000020.1 GCA_937959375.1 uncultured Saprospiraceae bacterium | reverse complement strand
GTTGAATTCTGAATTTTGAATCGCTGATTTTTGCCTTCTACCGTGTTAAGGGGAAAATCAAAATTCCGAATTCAACGATTCATTATTATCCTTCTTTTACCCCGAATGAGCATTTAAAATAGACTTATGTATATACAGTAGCCATCCTACCCAGACGAGCCACCTCAGACAAGCAACGACTCCAAATAATGCGACCCAATCCCAAATGCCTTTTTCAAGCCAGCAATCTTCTCAAAAATCGCTACCTTATCCACCTCCCGATCATGCCGCTCCCCCACAATCATCAAATTCTTACCCGTATGTTCGGTAGAAATAAATTCAAACACCCGAGTTCGGTATCCCTTCGACTCCATCAATAGCGCACGAATCGTATCTGTGATAATCTCCGCCTGTCGCTCTTTCAAAATTCCATGTTCTAAAACCGCGTGAAACTCAGTCTTATCATCAATCTCTTTTCGGATTTGCTTATGGCAACAAGGTGCACAAATAATAAGCGAGGCTTTCGCCTGAATGCCTTTGAAAATGGCGTCGTCCGTGGCCGTATCGCAAGCATGCAAGGCAATGAGCATATCCGTTTTTGGCAAATCATAATCACCGATATAACCGACTTCGAATTTCAAATTTTTGAAACCAACCTTAGTTGCCACCTCATTACAAAGTTGAATCAAATCAGGTCGGACTTCCACTCCTTTTACCTGTGCATTTACCTTGGCAGTTTTCACCAAATAATCATACAACGCAAAAGTCAGATAGCCTTTTCCTGCCCCCATATCCACCACTTGTAAAACATCTTTTTTGAGTAGGTCTTTATTTTTCCGAACGAGCCCATCAATAATTTCTACAAATTTATTGATCTGCTTATATTTATCTCCTTTATCTTTTTTGACGCGACCGGAACTGTCGAGTACATTCAAAGCTTGCAAATAATCCGTACCAGTGATGAGTCGCTTTTTTGTTTTGTCGTGGCTACGTTTTGGCAGTTCTGTAAAACTTGGTTTCTGCTCTTTCAATTTTAGTTGACCATTAGCAATACGCTCAGCACTCCAATCAGCAGTGATGGTAAACAGATTGTAAATCACAAAGGTATCCCTCATCAGGTTTTCAATTTCCTGACAAGCTACTTCTATTGGAAAATTTTTGGTAATATCGTTCGTCTTGTGGCGATAGACTAGAGAAAGTTGTTTTTGATTTTTAATCACTGCGAGTTTGATCAGTACTTTTTTTAAGGTCGAGCCTAAATCCTGATTTTTACTCAACGTCAATCGAACAAAAGTATCCTGGCGAATGCTTTCTTTTAGTTGATTGATGATGTTTGTTATCTCTGCCATAGTATTGAGTGGAGTTTTTGCAAAGATAGTGGAAATTATTTTTTGGACGGAAGTCCGAAGACGGAAGACGGAAGTCCGAAGACGGAAGTCCGAAGTTCTCGTCTAACGTGGATTCGCGATCGCAGGAAACTTCCGACTTCGGTCTTCGGACTTCCGTCTTCCTAAAGATTCTTCAAAATATCCTGCTGACGCTGCGCAAACTGAAACGCCTCCAACATCGTAAGCGAAAGTGCCTCTTCCAAGTTACCATACGCTTTGTCATAATCCTCCTGACTTCTACGGATTACTTCCAATGCTTCCTCTCTACCATATACATCAGTAATTTCGCATTTTGGTTTCTCACCCGGCAATTGCTTGTAGGTTAAAAAATAATGCTGCAAACGATTGAGTATTGTGATTGGTAGATCTTTGACATCAGTCCATTGACCATACACTTCATCACTTTTCAGTACTGCAATGATCTTATCATCCGCCTCTCCATTATCAATCATTCGGAAACCTCCGATCGGAATCGCGTGAACGATGATATTACCATGCGTCACCTCTCGCTCGGTCAATACACAAATATCTAGCGGGTCATCATCTCCGATAATTCCTTCTCGACCTGTTTTTTCCATACAGTATTCTGCCACCTTATCTCTACAAATCGTTTGTGGCACAAAACCATAAAGCGCAGGAACAATGTTTGAGAACTTCTGCGGACGGTCAATCTTTAAGTACCCAGTCGTTTTATCCACTTCATACTTCACTGTATCAGATGGAATGACTTCAATGAATGAAGTTACCTGATGTGGAGCTTTATCACCAATATTGATACCATGCCATGGATGAGACTTATATCTCAAACCAATCATCTTCCATATATTATTAAATGCGTCCTTATTCATATCTTTTTTTATTTAGTACTTTGTAAGATAAGTTATTTAATATTTTGAATAGATTATTTTTTGTGAGTACAAAGTCAAATTTTTTAAGAATAGCCTTAGCTATTTGAGGAAAATTTGATGAAGTAATCGCGAAAAACCTGCCTGCCGGCAAAGGCAGGGAAGGATTCAAAAATTAAAGAAATTTATGTTACAAAGTATTTAGTCCTTCGACGAATATTTTCTATTCGTTCACAAAAGTACGGTTAATATCAGTTTGATGCAGTATAAGTACAAACCATCTTATCTTATAGCACAAAAGGTGCCACGCACAGGGGTTTTGACTTTAGAACGCCGCCTAAGTCACTTACATTCCTATCAAAACAAAATTAGAAGGGAATTTTAATTTAAAAAAGTGATTATTCCGACTTCACTAGTCGACCAAGAATAAGATAATTCAAGTTCAAATTCAATCCCCATCTAACACGCTTCGTGTGTAATTGAATTTGAGCTTGCCCCTTGAACTTGAATTTTAAACCATTTTGAATTGCTAATCAGCTATTCAGTCGGAGCAAAAAAAGTCGACAAGCTCAGCACAATATTTTTTACGACCTCCCCATCTTCTTAGCATCCAAAGCCGCCAAGCGTTCCGTTCCCCAAAATGATTCTTTCAATGATGGAAATAATTTTTGCAAAAGCAACATCATCGCATAAGAAAACAACACAAGAAATCCGCCAAGCGCAGCATCCAAAAAGAAATGATTTCCTGTCATAACAATCACCAACAAAACAAAAACTGGGTAAATCCAAATCAATGCTTTGGTTAAAAAATTCTTAGTCAACATGGTAACAACAATACCAATCAGTAACGAATTTCCAAAATGCATGGAAGGCATCGCTGCATATTTATTAAAAAGTTTGGAGTTCACTCCTTTATATAAATTAATATCGCTGATTTCTAAAAGTGTGTCCACAAAGCCGTTCCCTAAATTGATTCCCATCGCCGCTAGATCGTTAATAATGCCGGGGCCCCATTGCGTCAAGTCATTCAACATTCGAGGAGGCGCACAAGGAAAGCCAACAAAAAAGAATAGCGTAATCACATTGGCAATCAAAAAACCATTTCGAATAAACAAATAGTAATTTCTACGTCGGTAAAATAACCAGACAAAGAAAATGATTGTTGTTGGAATATGGAGTTTGATATAAATCCAATTGATCACTTTAAAAAGTGTCGTCTTGTCCAAAAAGAATTGCTGAATTTGTAACTCATAGAGAATCCCTAATTGATGCTCCCAAACCACCACACGCTTCGCATTTTCAAAAGCAGTGGCATCATCTCCAATCGCCAAACCTCTTGACAATTTATAAAAAAGTAAAAAACCAACAAACAACAACAACTCTCGAAATCCAGAGTATCGCTCTAAAGATGGTTTGAAATGCTCCCAGGTCGTAGCCCCTCCCACCTTACTTTCTCTCGAAGCCTGCCAACTATAAACACCAATAATCACTAAAAGGGTAATAAGACTCGTAAAATTCATTTGTAACCTTCTTTTTTCATACATTTGACTCAGAGGTCAATAAGATGAATTTGTTTTAAAAGTATGAGGTATGCTTACCTTATAATTCTGCAAATGTAAGAAAATGCCACTGTAGTCAGTAGCCTTTAGAAAATTATTCAGCCTACCCAGCTTATCAAATAGGCAACCTACCCGTTTTAACCTAAAATTAGTCCGAAAACAATCTAAATTCTTTAGATCGTTGTCCAGTATTTTCATTTAATTTACTCAGCATTATCAATACAGAATTAATTATTAAACAGTACTAACAAAATCTGTTTCTGACCGTAAAAAAAATATTACTCATTTTTAGTATTACTCAGTATTATGTCCCAACAAAGAAAGAAATTCAAGAAAATCTTAGTAGCAAACAGAGGCGAAATTGCAATACGAATTCTACGTGCAGCCTCAGAACTCAACATCCGAACAGTAGCGATGTTTACCTACGAAGATCGATATTCCCTTCATAGATACAAGGCAGATGAGGCTTATCAAATCGGCAAAGATGACGAACCACTAAAACCTTACCTCGACATTGAAGGCATTATCAAACTTGCCAAACAACAAAATATTGATGCCATACATCCCGGTTATGGTTTCCTTTCGGA
>CALGLS010000019.1 GCA_937959375.1 uncultured Saprospiraceae bacterium | reverse complement strand
AGTAAGGAACGTTGTATCGCCATGCATTTCGGAACCTATGACTACACCGCATCTTGTAGCATTACTGCGAAATATCAGGAGATGAATCACCCCGTTTGCGACTTTGCACATCATATGACCAAGGTGGCTTTGGCACATACTGGAATCTGGTTGTCTGACGGTGCAACGAACACGATGCCGATCGGACCACACCGAGGAGATAATCTGACTTATGAACAAATGACGGAAAATAGAGCAGTAGTTCATCGCGCATGGAAAAAAGGATATGATCACATTCGCCATTCCTTATTCCATGGTTTTTATCAAGGTTGGGATTTGAATCCTGCTCAGGTGCCCATGCGTTATGCAGCTGTTTTTGCTTTCTTTATGGAAAGCTATGATGGTGCCGTAGATCGGCTGAAAACTTTTGTTGAAAAAGCAGCTAGAGCGACTTTGATTGGTGATGTATTTGATGATGCAGCAACAGGGCAGGGCTTACTCAATTACTTTTTGAGTGCGCTCAATAGTGGTGCTATTTCGGAAGAGGAAGTACTTAGAACGGGACTGACATTGGATGAAATTCGAAGTCGATCGTTTAAGTATATTTTGGAGAATCGAGCTGGTAAGGTTTAGGTGATTATTATTTAAAATTAGGTTTGGCCTTTTGTAAATAATACAAAAAAAAGTGGTGCTAGATGATTTTATTTGCTTAGAATAAGGGGAAGGAAACCTTTACTAAACTTTTGAAGTTTAGTAAAGGTCTAAAGGTCCACTCACACCGAACCTTGACCAAATGAAATCACTTAGAACCCAAAAGTAGTGGTCCCGAAATTTGCCTTGCCAAAGTTCGGGACTTCTATTTTTACTTTGAGTTATAACGAACATGAATTTATCATTCTGTCCAATAACGCAATTCACTAAGGTGTAAAAAATATTCTTCCATCAATTCCACTCGCATCAGTTTAAGCTCCGCATAGTTTTGAAGCGTCATCATATATTCCAAATAGCTGCCTTCGCCTTCGATGTAAGCACCTCGCAGTAATTTTTGTTGTGCTTCAATAGCGGGAATTAAAACTTCATCCAGATTTACAATCTTTTCTTTCACATGGGTTAGGTGGTTTTTGAGTTTCGCTGTATTAATATCAATCGTTTTTACCATAGCATCAATCGCGGCATCTTGTCGCTTAACGTCAACCTTAGCCGCTTCAATTTTTTTGTTTTGCGACTTTCTAAAAAGGGGTAAACTGACTCCAGCCTGATAACCAAAGTAAAGTAAATCGCCATTCACCGATTGCAATCTTAGCCCCGTCATGATCTGAGGCGATTGTTTTACTTTTTGGACATTGATGTTTTCTATGGCAATCATTTTTTCCGCAGTTAAAATTTCAAAAAAAGCAGAACTGGATTCAGCGTTTGACTTTACGGATGGGGGAGTTAAAGACTCCGGATTGATAACATCATAACCAGCATGCCCACCCAACCAAATGTTTAGTACCTCTCTAGCCTTGTGTACTTCATGTGTCTGATGACTTAGCTCCATTTCTGCTTTAGCTACCATAATTTTTGCAGAAGAAACCGGGACTATTCCTGTTTCTCCACTTTCCATGAGCGTTTTGGCTCTAGCCAAAAAATCATCATAGATTACCTGATATTCTTTCATCAAGTTTAGTTTACTTTTTGCAAAAAACAATTGATAATAAACTTGCTCAACATTTTTGGTAAGCTCTTTTTTTGTTAGTCGCAATTGTTGTCCCGCATGTTGTGCTTGTGCTTGATAATACTTGTTGTAAGTCTTACTCACTTTAGGGAGATTAAAATTCTGTTGCACATTGATACTTTGAATACCAGAAGTCTCACCAAATTGAACTTCGTCTCCTGCAAAGAAAAGTTGTGTAGCCGGAGTTGAAATTCCGGAGCCATTAAGTTGCTCTTTGTGTTGTACTGCAAGTTGATCTCTGGTGACAGAAGGATCGCTTTTGAGAGCGATTTCAATGGCTTCCGCTAAAGTAATAATAGGACTTTGTGCTAAGACACTAGAACAAAAGACTAAGATCAAACAAGATAGATTTAATGCTATTTTAAACATGTGTGTCATTTAGGTTGAAAGTATGAGCTATGCTTTGTTTCTTAAACAACTTCGCTTAAAAAACAGCGTATTAGTTCGCAAGATGAAGGTAGCTATTTTGTTGGAAAGAAGAATGGAATTTAGCAGCTAGGGACAAAAAAAAGTGAAAGCTCAATGAGCTCCCACTATTCGGTATCCAAAGCTAGGAACCTATATTATCTTCAGGTAAAACTTAACCCAAATCATCCGGTAATTTAAAGACATTTAAAGTATCAGAAAGCATATCATCTCCAGAAAGATCGATTACAAATTTGTGCGAAAATGTATCATCTCGGCCAAGTGTGTAATACAGGTAATCGACATCTTTTGGTCGGAAGAGAATGAGTAAGTCGATAAACATATTGTAGGCAGCTTTCGTTTTTGAAAGGCTCATTTTAGAACTATTATTTTTTAAATCGGTGGTTCCAACAGCCGCAAAACTTGAGCAATCAATTAGGTCGCCATTATTATTGATATAATTTTTTCCTGCAAAGACTTGGCAACCTGCAGACCAGGTTCCAGAAGCTCCCTGTCCTGCACCTGTCCAATGAATATTAATCGTATTGTTTGGTGTATTGTCAATCCCTTTTGAAAGAATATCAGCATCCGTTAATTTGTCATCATTATCCCGATCTCTAAAAACTAAAACACCATGATTAAACGGATTCAACCCTTGATAAACTTTATTTTGATTCGCTTGCGATCGATTATGCCAACCAAATCTAAACTTATGTTGACCTTCAACTAGGAAAGCCTCGTCCTTTCTATTTTTTGCTTTGTAGTTTGGATCAGTTGAGCCCCAGAATTTAAAAACCATTCCATCAATCAAGAGAATAAATAGATCATCGTTTTGACGCAATCGGTTCTTCTCCCTTTCTTCTTCTTTTCTTCGAATGCCAATTAGGTGAATCTGATTTTCATCCGTTTTCCAATTATCAATACTTAGCGTGTCGACTTTATTCGTTCCTATTTCAGCAACCTTTGCGTTGACCTTATCCAAAATGAGATGCGGATTACTTTCATAATGTTTTCTGGCTTGATCCATTAAGCTGATCCACTTATTGTATTCTGCACTACGTTGCCCACGTTTCCAAGCAGTAGCAGTTTTGTGTCCTTCCACCCAGCGTTTGATGTGCTTCCAGCCATTTTTTCCAATGACGCCATCGGGTATGCCAATGCTCGTATCTTTTTCAATGGTTCGTACATATTCTTGAAATAAACGAACGCCAGCTTGTGTGGTGTAATCGAAAATACCATCGATATTGCTATAGGTTGGAAGAAAGCCTACATCTCGCAAAAATCCTTGCAAAACAGCGACTGCCTTGCCATTAACTTCTTGTGGCTCTACCCAGTCTACCAAATCACTATGACGGAATTTGCTAAACTTAACGCTGTCAGGAATGCCACTCATTCTTTGATGATAAATCTTTAAAAGACCTGTGATTTTTGCCCGATCAACTCCTGCATCATAACAACCCAAGCATAAAGTTGCAGAAGGTGCTGTGAAATTTACGGGTTCCTTTACAATAGTTTTTTCAACTTTAGGAGGTGGAGGAGGAGTTGGAATTTTCGTCGTCGTTTTCGGACTAGGTTGTGGTTTAGCACTAGACGTTGAATTGCTAGCAGAAGGGGAACTAGGCCTAGTTTTTTTCTTTTTTCCGCCAAAGAGCGATTTAAAAAAATCAATAATTTTCTGGAACATTTTCAAGTGGTTTTAATCAATTTCTAATTGAGGTTGTTTAAGAATTCGCAAAGAAGCTACGCTAAAATATGATGCCGTAAGCATTTTTGGTGTGCGTCTGACAACAACTTCAAGTATAAAAGAGGGTTTCTCTACCATTATATAACAATTTTCATAATAAAACAAATCAATATTGGGTGTTAGTTAAGTTAGAACATTGGGCAAGTGCAGGCTTTGTAAGCGAGAGATTGAGGGGAATTTGTGTAATCAAAGCGTCTCTTAATCTACAGATAATCAATCATTTGGGATGAAGAATTGAAAAAGAAAAGTATTTAAAAACTAAGGCCGACGACTAGATATTTATCGACATAGGATCATATTCCTTCGAATATCATCTGATGAACCAAAATCAAAAGTAAAAGAACCAATTTTGAAACTCCAATCGAGCGAAAGTAAGTACTTTTCGGATGCATCAAAATTTAAAAGGTTCATCTATGAGACACTTACTGCTCCTGCTGTTTTTTATTTTGGAGACATCCGCTTATGCACAAATCGACCATTGGGAAACGGCGGTTTATGCTGATAGTCTTTGGAAATACCGCTTGGGAACTAGCGAGCCTCCTGGCGATTGGAATGCTGCCAATTTTGATGATACGTCTTGGCTTGAGGGAGAGGGTAGCATTGGTTACGCGGATGATGACGATAATACCATCATTTCCCCAACGGAATCACTCTACATGCGACGCAAATTCGATGTGGCCGACAAATCTAAAGTAGAGGCGATTGTATTCCATGCTGATTATGACGATGGTTTTGTTGCCTATCTAAATGGGATCGAAATCGCACGTGCTAACTTAGAAGGAAATCCGCCTCCTCATGATGCTTGGACGCCTGAATTTAGGGAAGCGCTTATGTATCAAGGCGGTCTCCCCATTGCTTTCAATCTAGCCCCATCAAGTATTCAACAGTTGCTCAACAATGGAGAAAACGTCCTGTCTATCCAAACTCACAACTATGAAGGTTTGGTCAGTTCTGATATGACGACCTTGTATTGGCTGTCATTTGGTATTTCAGATACTTCAAGTGATTATGGACCAACACCGGATTGGTTTATAACGAATGATTTTGAAACGCCCTTACCTATTGTGAAAATTAATACCTGGGGAGAATACATTCCGGACGAACCTTCTATACAAGCAGAAATGGGAATTATCTGGAATGGTGATGGTCAACTCAATATCGGAACTGATACCATAAACGAATACTTTGGAAATATAACAATAGAAAGACGTGGGCAATATTCTCAAATGTATTATCCGAAAAATGGCTATAGCGTAGAATTAAAAGATGCCAATTGGGAAGATATGGATTCCTCGTTTTTGAATTTCCCAAGAGAAGAGGACTGGGTATTGCATGGACCTTATGCAGACAAAACGCTTATCCGAAATGTGCTTGCCATGGAAATGGCGAATAAGATTGGTCAGTACGCGAGTCGTACGCGATTGGTCGAACTCCTCATCAACGAACAATACGAGGGAGTTTATGCTCTTATGGAACGCATTAAACGAGATGAAAATCGGGTAGACATTGCAAAGCTTCGGGCAGAGGATATTTCTGGTGATGAGCTAACAGGAGGCTACATCATCAAATGTGATAAAGGAGACACGGATTGGTACTCTCTATATGATATGGTTAATAATCCTGGTCAAAAATTGCGTTTTCAATATGTTTCTCCAAAACGTTCTAAAATTCAACCTCAACAAGAAGCTTATATTCAATCCTTTATCGATAGTTTTGAAATTGCCATGAAATTTTCCTCAGTTTCTATTGGTGGAAAATTTTACTACGACTTTATTGATTTACCATCTTTTGCCGATCACTTTATTTTGCAAGAATTGACAAAAAATGTAGATGCTTATCGCATTAGCTTCTATATGTACAAAGATAAGGATAGCAATGGAGGACTACTAAAAGCGGGACCAGTATGGGATTTTAATTTTGCTTTTGGCAATGCTGATTATTGCAACTCATGGACCGATTGGGGATGGGTTTATGATGAACATTGTGGTATATTCAATCCGTTTTGGTGGGGAGAACTTTTTGAGCAAGACCTATTTATTAATCTTGTCAAATGCAGATGGGAAGAGTTGCGTAATGATGAATTAGCATTGGATTCGATACTCGCTTTTGTTGATGAAAAAGCATTGTTATTGGAGCCAGTTGTGGATCGTAATTTTCAACGTTGGCCAGTTTTAGATGGCTATGTTATGCCGAGTCCATTTACGCCGGGAACCTATGAAGGAGAAATTGATGCGATGAAAAGTTTTATAACAGATCGAATGGACTGGATGGATCAGAATATTTTCGGGCTTTGTGGTCCAGCCTCAAATACGGGAATTGATTACAGCGAATCTTTGGTCGTAAGTCCTAATCCTACAACTGGTCAATTGAGCATAACAACAAAGGTAGATCAATCTGGTCAGCTAAAATTAACTTTGTTGGATATACGTGGTAAGGTTTGTTTTTCTAGAGAAGTGGAGGCATTAGTGGATGAAAATCAAGAGTTTATATTAGATGTTTCGGACTTGAAAAATGGGGCAGGTGTTTACATTTTGAGAGCAGAAATGAATGAAAAGTTACTTGGTATTGAGCGTATTGTTGTATTTTGAGTTTTGATTCTCTCTTAGAGTTCTTAAATTGTTATTATAGTGAAATGTATGTCATTTGAATCTTCAAATCTTTTCCGCTTCTTTTTATTGATCCTAGTGATTCAACTTACCTCTTGTGGTCAGAACAAGGAAGAAAAGGAATTTTACATAGGTTTCTCCCAATGCTGCAACGACCCTTGGCGCGATATGATGGAGCAAGAAATGCGCATGGAGATGTCTTTTCATCCTGAAGTTGTCTTTGAAATGGCAGTCGCTGATAATTCGAGCGAAACACAAATAATTCAGATTCGAGAGATGGTTGCTAAAGGAATCGACCTACTTATCATAGCTCCTAATGAAACCGATGCCTTAACGACTGTCGTTGAGGAAGTATATCAGAGCGGCATCCCTGTTGTTTTAATTGATCGGAAAGTGAACTCTGAAAACTATACCGCCTTCATTAGTGCTGATAATTATCAAATTGGAAAAACTGCAGGTGAATATATCGTTAGTAAATTTAATGGTAGTGGTAAAATATTAGAGATTCAATTGGCCATGAATATTTCACCAGCTATTGAAAGGAGTAGAGGTTTTCGAGATGCTATTGCCGATTTTCCGGATCTCGAAATTGTAGCAGCTGTGAAATCTGAAGGAGATATTGAAAAATTGATACATGAATTTCCTGACTATGTGAATCAATACCCACAGGCAAATATTGCTTTTGGTCATACTGACATCCTTTGCCAAACTGTTGCAAAAGTATTAGATACACTTGGTAAAAAAGATCAATTATTTTACCTCGGTGTTGATGGAACTCCAGGACCTAATGGTGGACTTCAAGCCATTGATGATGGTTTTCTAAATGCCACTATGCTTTATCCGACTGGAGGGACTGAGGTCATTCAGTTGGCAATGGATATCCACAATAAGGAACAATTTAATAAACAAAATAAACTGCAAACTACCGTCATTGATGATCGGAATATTCGAATCATGACCTTGCAATACAACAAAATATTAAGCCAACAGCAGAATATCGAACGACAAAATTTTAAGATTGT
The DNA here is from genome assembly GCA_937959375.1 of uncultured Saprospiraceae bacterium. Taxonomy (GTDB): domain Bacteria; phylum Bacteroidota; class Bacteroidia; order Chitinophagales; family Saprospiraceae; genus CALGLS01. Next base: position 2,415 of record CALGLS010000019.1, on the reverse strand, counting down.
AGAGCAGATTAAATTCTATTCCAATCAGCGTAATTTGATTTATATTTTGTTGGCTGCTTTGATTATTGTGGTGCTTTTGGGAGCTTCTAATCTTCTGTCACTTCTAGCAAAAAAAGAAGCCAATAAAAAACTAGAATTGAAAAATGAAGAGGTTATACAACAGCGAAATCAGATCATGGAAATCGCAGAGCAAGCTCGATTGGCTACAGAAGAAAAATTCAAATTCTTTACCAATATATCGCACGAATTCCGCACACCACTTACCTTAATACATGGCGCTGTAGATGAATTGCTCAACTCAGAGAAATCAAGAGAAAAAAGAAAGGATCTGGGAATGATTCGAAAAAATTCAAATAGATTGCTACGACTAGTGAATCAATTGATGGATTTTCGGAAAATCGAAAACGGTAAAATGAAGGTGACCGTAGTGAAGCAGGATTTGATTTCTTTTTTAAAGGATATTATAGAAGCTTTTGAAAAGCAGTCAAAACAGCGGAAAATAGATCTAGCTTTTTTTTCCAGAGAAAAAGAAATAGACGTTTGGTTTGACTCGGGAATGTTGGATAAAGTGGTCTTTAATTTGTTGTCCAATGCCTTTAAATTTACTAAGGATGGCGGGCGTGTGCATATTATCGTTGTTAAAGACGAACTCAACAAAGCTATTGTTGTAAAGGTAGAAGACAACGGAAGAGGAATGTCAAAAGAACATGCTGAAAACGCCTTTGAACGTTTTTATCAGGGAGAATCTTACAGTACGCAAGGAACCGGACTCGGTTTATCACTCTCTAGAATGTTGGTCGAATTACATCATGGAAGCATATCGGTTGCTAGCGAAGTAGGGGTAGGTACCCGATTTGAAATTCGTTTGTTATTAGGGAATGAACATTTTGAACCAAACGAAATTAAAGGTGAGCAAGCTGTTCCTGTTATTGAGGCTGTGAAAAAAGAAACTTATGAGGACCAGCCTGAGCTAGAAAGCTTTGAAACCTTTTCTGCTGCTTCACAGGAACAGAGTATTTTAATTATAGAAGATAATCAAGATTTGAGCGTTTTTCTAGAAAGAAAACTTTCTCCTATTTACGATATTCTTCTAGCTTCAGATGGTAATGCCGGTCTTGATGCAGCCTTTGAGCAAATACCAGATCTTATAATTTGTGATGTAATGCTGCCCGGGAAAAACGGAATCGAAATCGCTAATATCCTAAAAACAGATTTACGCACTGCGCACATCCCCGTCATTTTGTTGACCGCTCGTGCCACCCGGGATCAGCAATTGGAAGGCCTCAAAACGGGCGCAGATATTTATCTCACCAAGCCCTTTGATTTTGATATTTTAAAACAGCACATTACAACTTTATTAAAGAATCGTTCCGTTTTAAAATCCCGCTACATTGGTGACATCGCTATTAATGCTTCGCCTTCTGATAAGTTGAATAAGAAATTTATTAGCGAATTCAAAGCCACGGTTTATGCAAATTATACAAATCCAAAACTGAGCGTCAACGACATATGTGAAGCTTTGAACTTGTCAAGAGTCCAGGTTTACCGAAAGGTGAAAGCCATTTTAGATTGTTCGGTAACAGACTATATACAAAACGTGCGTTTGGAGCATGCAAAATTTTTGCTGAGAGAAGGCAAGCTAAGTATTGCCGAAATTGCTTATCAGGTGGGTTATACTTCACCTTCGTATTTTTCTACGGCCTTTAAGGCAAAATACAAGCAGACACCTAGCTCTTGGAAGGAGGAATGAGGGTAGCTGGTTTTTGCGAGCGCAGGCATCTACGTTTTAAACAACTTTTTTATCTCCACCCAACCCTAAGTAGAAAAATTGCGTTTGACTTATTGAGAGCCTTTATCTAAGGAAGTTCTTTTTCAGTCAGGAATGTCATTCTTATATTTTGAGTGGCAATCTTATAAAGGCATAAAATTGTTTAACTTAATATCACAACAATGAAAACCACATTTATTTCCTTAAATATCTTATTACTTTTAATCCTTTTCTCTTGCAGTCAGCAAAGTCAAGCTTCAAAGCAAGAAACTGAAGAAACGCTAGGATTGGAGTGCGATAAACTTAAGACCTATGAAGATTTTAAAAACCTCATGGAGGTCATAACAGGTGAAAGACTTGTCAATTTAGACATGATAAAAAAGAATATCATTGGTGAATGGGGCTTAATTGGAACTCAACCTGCCTGGGTGCCAATAGAACCTGGAGCGGAGTGCCTTCATTTAACGATATCAGAAACCACCATTATTATTAAAGATTTAAACAGCGGAGAGGAGTCAACGATTGCCTACGAAATAAAGCCATATTCAGAAAACAGTATCGGTGCTTTCTTCTTAAGTACAAATGAGGAGGATACGAAATATCCAATTGGGAACTACCAATTAGCAATGACTGAATTTTCAGAGAAT
>CALGLS010000018.1 GCA_937959375.1 uncultured Saprospiraceae bacterium | reverse complement strand
CAGCCGAAGGCGGTCTCAATAAAACCGCACCTCCACCCGCTGATTCACCATATGTTCCTCCTCCGAACAAACCGCGCCATTCTCACAATGATTTAGCAACTTCGTTTCACCAAGCCCAACATAAGTCATTCGCTCAGCAGCAACACCTTTGTAAAGCATATAATTAAAAACGGCTTTGGCTCGCTTTTTAGAAATCTCAAGATTGTTTTCATCATATCCGATGCTAACGGTATGTGCCGAAATTTCCATTTTTAAAGCGGGGTTGTCTTTCATTAAGTTAGCTAGAGGTTGCAAGTATTTCGTTTTGGAAGGATCTAACAAATATTCTCCAGGGAAATATTTCACTTCTTCTATAACACAATACATTCCTTTTTCAAGACGCTCTTTTTCAACATTCTTTTTGAGTGCATCAAAAGACAACAACTGCTCTTGTTCTTCTGCTATTGAATTTGCAATACTTTTATCATCAGCAACAACATTAGTCGGCACTTCTTTTTCGCGGAATATTTCGTTTTCTTTTTCGATTTTTGGTAATTCCGTTACTTCTGTTCGATTTATTTTTATTCCTTCTGAAACGCCTACCGTGTCTGTCTTTACAACAGGTTCAACTGCGTGATCAATCAATACCTCTTCCATTACCTTCTCCTCTTCTATTACCTCTTCTACTGGTACCGGAATCTCCTTTGCTAATTGATTTAATAGGTCTACCTCTCCTTCTTGTTGTGAAGAAGCATAAACAGCAACCGTAGTATCTGGTAAGTTTTCGGTTGGAAGATCCGTGTTTTCTATAATGGATACTTCTTCCGAAGAAACTGCGGTGTCATCTTCTGTTTCAATTGGCGTTTCTACCATAGGTCTGTCATTCAGCTTAAACAGATAAATATCATCATCACCTCCCTCTCTTGAAGATGTAAAAAAACCACTTGTGCTATCTTTATTTAAATAAAGCGAAACATCATCATGCGAACTATTAAAAGGTTTACCTACATTAATTGGATCACTCCATTCTCCTTTCTCATTTCTTTCAGTCATAAAAATATCATAACCTCCAAATCCAACATGTCCCTTTGAACAGAAATACAATTTACCATCACTGTGCATAAATGGAAAACCTTCGTGCTGAGCGGTATTTATATTAGGGCCCATGTTTCTAGGCTTACTCCATTTTCCCTTTTTTCTTATGCTGTAATAAATATCTGCGCCTCCTTCTCCTGATGCTTTATCCGATGTAAAAAATATTGTTTTGCCGTCAGGCGAAAGACAGGGATGCATGTAGTTATAATTAGGACGACAAAAGGACACTAATTTTGCGCCTTTCCATTTCGAGCCTTTTCGTTTAGCAGTGTATAATTGCATCGCATATGCATTTCTACGATTAGCAGTGTTACCATTTTTTGTAAAATAGACCTCTGAACCATCTTCCGAAAAAGTTGCCGTTGCCACATTTTTATTGAGTTCGTTTATCTTAGCTGAGAATGATTTTGGCGACTGGTATATTCCCTCTTCTTTCATTTTACTGAAGTAAAGACGCATATAATCTCGACCGGTAGTTGCTGACTTTTGTTTTAGTAATTTCAATCCGGGATTCCGATCTGAGGAAAATACAATACCATTGTTATAAAAGACCGGCGCTGTATCATCTACTGCAGTGTTGTATGGATAAGCTTCAAAACTTACATGCTGAAATATTGATTCTATAAAAGGTACTTTATCACAAGCGTCAGCCATGAATTTTCCTTCTCCTTTCTCAGGTTCTAATTCATCATACTTCAAAAAATATTTTTTGGCTTCTTCATATTTTTCTAAGCTCATGAGTACTTGTCCAAATTGAAAAAAGGCAGTTGATCGAAGACGAGGCTCTTCAATTATTTTACGATATTCTTGCTCCGCTTCTTCCATCCGATTTAATATCATGAGCGAGTAGGCCAACTTTGTTCTACCCGGTAGACTCTCTTTCTCAGCTAAAGCTTTTTTGAATAATGGAATTGCCTCTGCGTAACTATCCAACTTGTAAAGTTGATTGGCTTTTTCCATCGTTGCTTTTTGGGCAAAGCTTAGGCTAAATGTGAATAGCAAAAGGGCCGTGAGTAGTACCTTCAATGGTTTCATGTTATGAAGCGTTTTAATCTTTTGTTTTTTACTCCTTCAAGTAACTTAAGTTACCTTTCATCAAAAAAAGCGTCCTTATTATTAAGAAAATGATTGGAGGTTAATTGGGTGTAAATCTCCTTCAATTGGTTACATTAGAGCTTATCTAGCCAGACAATTGGGTTTTCAAACTAATCTATAACTTTGAGTCTTGGTATAAATTGTCAATATAGTGGTAAGGGATTTGTTAAACAGTTCTTAAAATACCCTACAAAAATTATGCAATTTTTTAATTTGTCAATAAAACAAACGTAAATTCGTTGATAAACAGGTTGATAATTGAAAGTTTTGGTCTTTCAAATTTCACCTTTCGAAAATATATTTTTATTCAAAAGCCAAAATAAATCTAAATCTAATGAAGCGACAACTACTATTTTTACTACTCGTCTTTTTAGCCAATGTTACACTAGTCAATGGCCAAATTACAGAAGATGTCAAATCTATGAATCTTGGTGTTAAGAATGCACTGATTCTTGAGCTACCGGATACCAAGAAAAAGTTTGTATCTAAACTTTGGAAAAAGCACATTAAAGACTACAAAGGCAAAGCTAAAAAGGTAAAGAAAGCGGATGAGTTACTTGCCAAAGAATGTGAAATCCCAGATATCGGAGGTTCTAAAAAAGTAGACCTTTACACCCGCTTTGCATCAAATGGTGATAATGTTTACATGACCCTGTGGATTGACCTTGGCGACAACTTCTTGTCATCAGCCGAAAATCCTGAAAGGTATACAGAAGCAGAGAAGTTTCTCATGCGTTTTGCCCTTGAGGTAACTAAAGAAAAAATCAAGATCGAAATTGAAAAAGAAGAAGATACGCTCAAGGATTTTGAAAAAGATATGAAGAAATTGGTTCGTGCCAACGAAAATTACCACAGAGACATAGAGCAAGCAAAAGAAAAAATCAAAAAAGCTGAATCTAATATTGCTCAAAATGAGAAAGATCAGAAGAATACTAAAGAACAGATTGAAGATCAAAAGGAAAAAGTAGTAAAAGTGAAAAAACGATTAGAAGATTTGTAAATAACTTCAAATTCAAAAGAGGCGGTTTTTCTTAAATGAAGAGCCGCCTTTTTTATTTTACCCATCCCTGAATCAATACACTGTGCCTAAGTATTCACAAATGACCAATAACAGCTCAATGTTATTTAATACCAACTCCTAGGGTTTCCCCACAGCAATGTTTATAACTTGTGTATAAGTTGAGAAAATCACTTCATCGCATCCAACTGAGTTAATATCTAGAGTTCAAATTTAAAATTATTTGTGTTAATTACGCTTCTCGATCTTCTCTTTTAAAACATTTTTGTTTATATTGTATGCTGGTTTCATATGATTACAAAGTGAAATCAATTTATCAGAAAAAATATATGTATTTCTTTTTCACATTTCTCTTGATTTGAAAAAGTGGCAAAAGAGCTGACCACACATACATATTACTGATATTATAAATGTAAAAAAATATAAACTATCACAAACAGTAAGTGAATTCTACCGTTAACTAAGAAAATCGCATATTTTTTTAAACATATTATCTTTACGTCTATCTGTTTTCATTCACAGATTTACACAGCGAAAAAAAGTTCTACACATTTGTTAGGAGTTATCAACATTTTTCAAAAACTTGCCAACATCTGTGGAAAACCGCCTAAAATTCAAAGACTAGAGATTCTAAGTTGAATAGCCTACTTTTACATCCCGGTTCGAAAGAATTAGGATACTAATTTGAGACAGAGCGACTAATTGAGACGAGTCCTCTTTAAAAGTCGCAAGACTAAACTACACACAAACTACTTTTTACAGACCATTGAGAAAACTAAAGAAATTGCTTTAAAACAATTTCACTATTACAGGGAGGCAACCTGTTAAATTTTTAGAAACACAAACACATGCCAGATTCAACTAACCCGATTAAGTTGACCAACTATCGAGGTAATAAAAAGAAGGGGTCAGATCTTTCCAATTACGTTTTTGGAAAAGTGCAACCACAAGCGTTGCCACTTGAAGAGGCCGTATTGGGAGCTATCATGCTCGATAAGGATGCACTTCCAGTCATCCTAGATATCCTTAATGCTGAAAGTTTTTATTCTGATGCGCACCAGCTCATTTTTAGAGCTATGCTACGCCTATTTGAAAAAACACAGCCTGTCGATCTACTCACCGTAACCGAAGAATTAAAAAAAGGTGGTGACCTCGATAAAGCTGGTGGACCTTACTACTTGGTGGAATTGACCAACCGAGTGGCATCTGCTGCCAACATAGAATATCACTCTAGAATCATCACACAAAAGCACATTCAACGTGAACTTATTCGCGTTTCCACGAAAGTGATCAAAGATGCTTTTGAAGATACCACCGACGTTTTCAATTTGCTGGATGAAGCAGAACAAGGACTGTTTGCCATCACCCAACAAAACCTGAGCCGTAGCTACGAAAGCATGGGCTCACTGACCAGTCGTGCACTTAAGCAACTGGAAGAACTGTCGCAGAAAAAATCTGGTCTAACGGGTGTCCCCACTGGATTCACCGACTTAGATCGATTGACTTCTGGTTGGCAACCTTCGGATTTAATTATCCTTGCCGCTCGGCCTGGTATGGGTAAAACCGCATTCACATTAGCACTAGCAAGAAACGCAGCCGTTGACTTCGACAAACCGGTAGCGGTATTCTCTCTGGAGATGTCAAACGTACAGTTGGTTCAGCGTCTGATTTCTATGGAAGCTGAAATCTCAGGTTCGAAATTGCGTAGTGGACAGTTAGAAGATTACGAATGGCAACAACTACAAAGCGCCATCGAAAAAATGAGTGAGGTGCCAATTTATATTGATGATACGCCGGGTATCAACATTTTTGAACTCCGTGCAAAATGTCGTCGTATGAAAATGCAACACGATATTCAGATGATCGTCATTGATTACCTTCAGCTAATGTCAGGTGGTCCTGATAGCGGAAAAGGAAATCGTGAACAAGAAATCTCAATGATATCTCGATCGCTAAAAGGATTAGCCAAGGAATTAAGCGTACCTGTAATCGCACTATCCCAGCTGAGTCGTGCAGTAGAAACAAGAGGAGGAAACAAGCGACCAATGCTATCGGATCTTCGTGAATCTGGAGCAATTGAGCAGGATGCAGATATCGTTTCATTTATCTACCGACCTGAGTATTACTCCATCCTCGAAGATGAAGAAGGTAACTCGCTGAAAGGTGTTGGTGAAATCATTATTGCTAAACACAGAAACGGTGCACTAGATACAGTGAAACTGAAATTTATTGATCACTTCGCCAAGTTTACAAACTTAGATGATCCAGATTTCAGCAAGTTATTAGGCTCCGATCCAGATCCTTCTACGACCACGATAATGACTCGTTCATCACGCATGAATAATGACGACGAAGACATTCCGTTCTAGAAATACAGGAATAAGATGACTTACTAAAAATAATACGATAAGGGCTGGAGATTTTTCTCTGGCCCTTTTATCTTTTATTCCGTAGCTTTACACTTCATGAAAAAACCTGGTAAACATAGATCCAAACGGGCCAAGATAAGTTTTGATAAAATAAAACATACCGGCCAAAAGCAAATGGGCAAAGAGTCCGTCAGCATCGAAGGTATGCGACTCAATAAGTACGTGGCACACTGTGGTATTTGCTCGCGTCGTAAGGCTGCTGAATTTGTAAAAGAAGGATTGGTTAAAGTGAATGGAGACGTAGTGCTTGAACCTTTTTATCAGGTACAAAAAGATGATCAAATTACGTTCAAAGATGAGTTGATTAAACCAGAAGAACGAAAGGTTTATATTTTATTAAACAAACCTAAAAACACCATTACAACTTCTAATGATGAGCGTGACCGCAAAACGGTTCTCGATCTTTTGGGTGGAAAAATTAAAGAACGTGTCTACCCTGTCGGTCGTTTGGACTGGGCAACAACTGGCCTTTTACTAATCACCAACGATGGAGACATTGCAAAAAAATTGTCTCACCCCAGTCACAAAGTTACCAAGTATTATGAAGTCACTTTAGACAAACCAGTTGCACAAGAACATGTCAACCAAATCAGAGCTGGCATTACATTAGACGATGGACCAGTCGAAGTAGATAGCGTCAATTATTTAAGCGAACAAATAAAAGAAGAAGTGGGAGTAGAGCTACACGTTGGCCGAAATAGAATTGTACGCCGTATTTTTGAACACTTTGGTTATGAAGTTTTACGACTTGACCGAACCTACTACGCTGGCCTCACCAAAAAAGATTTACCACGCAGCCGCTGGCGCTTTTTAAGTGAGCGTGAAATTATAATGTTGAAGCATTTTACGTGAAGCGTAAAATAGACGGAAGTCCGAAGACCGAAGTTTCCCGCGATCGAAAAACACGTTAGATGGAAACTTCGGACTTCCGTCTCCCGTCTTCCGTCTTCACTAAACCCACAAAACATGCTACTAAAAACCCGAGG
>CALGLS010000017.1 GCA_937959375.1 uncultured Saprospiraceae bacterium | reverse complement strand
TTTTGTTCTCGTATACTCGGAGCAATTACAATCTGTGGTTGGCTGGGGCCAAAAAATCAACATATTTGCGCAGGGTTTGAAGTTAGATTTATCGACAACTGGTTACCTTTTGATTTTACCAAGTGTTGTCTTATTCGTTCAAAGTTTTTTTCAAGGTAATTGGTCTAAGGTATTTTTAAAGGTTTACACCCAAATCATTTTTTTGATACTTTCTGGATTGACCATCGCTGATCTTTTCTTGTACAAACAATGGGGTTTGAGATTGGACTCAACTCCTTTTCGCTATTTGAAAAATCCGGGAGAGGCGTTGAATTTTGCGCCAACAACATCATTCGTAATTAGCCTTACCTTGACGCTAATTTTGTGGTGGACTTTCGTCAAAATATATCGTCTTTGGCTTGAGCCAAAATTAGTTCCCAATCGTAAAAATCTAGTTGCTCAACCCCTACTCTTTTTCCTTTTTGGCCTAAGCCTAATCTTCCCAATTCGAGGTGGTATAGGTTTGACGGCGCTTAACTTTAGTCATGTCTTTTTTAGCGACAACATCTTTGCCAATCAAGCCACCATTAATGTTCCTTGGAATGTCGTTTACTCCTGGTCTGAGATGAGTAAATTGGAGGAGCGTTATCAGTTCATGCCCGCCGAAGAAGCACAACATAAGTTCCGTAGTTTTTATCCAAAAGACAGCAGCTACACCCCTGTGTTGAAAACAGAAAAACCTGATATTATACTTTTGATTTTGGAAAGCTTTACAGAGAAGTTGGTCCATCGAAAACTAGACAATAAAGCCATCACTCCTAATTTGAACCAACTCATTCAAGAAGGCATATACTTCTCCAATTGCTTTGCCAGTGGTTCACGAACAGACAAGGGTTTGGTAGCTACATTGAGCGGATACCCTGCTATGCCACGAAGTTCCATCATTAATTATCAACAAAAATCAAGGAAACTTCCCTCACTGATTCGTGATTTAAATCAAGCTGGTTATCAGTCCAAATTCTACTACGGAGGAGACATTAACTTTGCCAATCAAAAATCCTATTTGCTACTCAGTGAGATTGACGAAATTGTTGACAAACAGAATTTTTCTACGAGCAACTTCAATGCAAAATGGGGCGTCCATGATCATCTCGTTTTTGAAAAATTGATTGCAGAATTACCCAAAACACCTTCTCCATTTTTTCACATACTGCTCAGTCTTAGTAGTCATGAACCCTTTGAAGTTCCGATGGAAACGGTCTTTCCAGGCAATGATGCGGACCATCTTTTTGCCAACTCTGCGCACTACACCGACCAAGCGTTAGGCCATTTTGTAGCTCAACTAAAAGCCTCTCCTAATTGGGACAATACACTACTGATTGTTCTTGCAGATCATGGGATTAAAAACTTGGATAACAGTCCATTTTGTGTTCCTCAAAAATTTAAAATTCCATTGCTGTGGTTAGGTGGTGCTTTGGCAAAAGACAGTATGGAAATAACCAACTATGTTTCTCAAACGGACATAGCTGCGAGTCTTTTAAAGCAGTTAAAACTAGATCAAAGTCTGTATCATTTCAGTAAAGATATTTTCAATCCTGAGGCGCCGTCTTTTGCTTACTATTCTTTTAACAACGGTGCTGGATTTGTTTCAGATAGCCTCACTTCGATTTTCAATAATCATAGCCAAAAACACATCTACCAAAGCGGACAGAATAATAAATTCCCTAATGATCCAGAGCAAGTTTATTTGCAAATCCTTTCTACTGACTACTTCGAAAAATAGGCCCTATTAACAAGTATTTCTACCCTATCATAAATGGTACGATTCCTGCATTTTCAGATTGCCGGATTTAATTCTAGTCTACTCAACTTGCCCAATTAAATACGTTACACACAAGCTTTTAGAGAATTAACCTTAGATCATTATGTTTCCTCGCAAAGTTTTATAACTTTGAAACAATAAGTCACTAGAAATGCTAAGAACTACACTAGATCAGAGCTATAAAATAAAAAACGACACGTCGATTCTTCTCAGACTCGCTACCCCATCTGATGCTGCCGCTATGATTCAGTTGGCCATTAGCATATTTAAACATTCAAATCATACTTTAACTGCTGCTGACGAATTTACAATCACTGAAGAAGATGAGCAGAAAATCGTTGAGGAGTATACCGAAAAGCCCGGTTATATTTACATACTTGCAGAGCAGGATGGTAAGGTGATTGGGATGCTTAACTTTTCGAATGGTAAACGTCGTAAAAATGCGCACACAGGAGAGCTTTCAATGGGTGTTCATCCTGATTTTCATAATCTAGGCATTGGAACACTACTGCTTGAATGCCTTATTGATTGGGCAGAAAAAAATGACTTGATCAAGAAAATTTCTCTAGGTGTATTTATCAACAATAGTCATGCGATTTCTCTTTACAAGAATCTTGGTTTTATGGAAGAAGGACGTAAGCGCCGTGAAATAAAATTGGATGATGGGGAGTTTATTGACTTGGTGTTGATGTGTAAGTTTGTTTGATTAATTGTAAGACATAAGTATTACCTAAAGGTTCTTTTTCTCGTCCCCAGTCTCGTCCCTATCCTCAACAACAGGAATCACCAAATTGCCATTTTTCTGTAAAACCCGCTCCTACATTTGGCAAACCAAAACTAATTCTCTAAACTCGTGCTTCAATCAAAAACATACTATAATTATGAATAAAATATATCACCTCTCCAGCTGCAACACCTGCCAACGTATTATCGGCGAACTAAATAATGGCGAAGGCTTCGAATTGCAAAATATCAAAGAAAAAAATATTTCCGCCAAGGAACTAGATAAGATGGCCAAACAAGAAGGTTCCTATGAAGCGCTATTTAGTCGTCGTGCAATGAAGTATCGTGGCCTTGGTTTGAATGAACAAACTTTGACTGAAAAGGATTATCGGTCTTGGATTTTGAAAGAGTATACTTTTTTGAAGCGACCTGTTGCTGTGATTGATGGGCATTATTATGTGGGGAATTCGAAGAAGGTAGTGGCTGCTGCGGTGGCTGCTTTGGGGGAATAGGAAGACGGAAGTCCGAAGACAGAAGTCCGAAGTTCTCTTCTAGCGCGTTTACGATCGCGGGAAACCCTGTCTGCCGACTAGCCTACCGTATATACATAACTTGTAACTCAGGTGTATATTACTAAATTTGAGCAATTTTGAATCGTTGAATTCTGAATTTTGAATCGTTGATTTTGCCTTCTACCGTGTTAAGCGGAAAATCAAAATTCCGAATTCAACGATTCAACGATTCATTATTATCCTTCTTTTACCCCGAATGAGCATTTAAAATAGACTCATGTATATACAGTAGCCGACTAGCTAGGCAGGTTCGGACTTCCATCTTCTAAAAACATTAAAAAAATGACAAAAGAAAATATAGCCCTCTGGTTTCAAGAACTTCAAGACAACATTTGCCATGAGCTAGAAACGCTTGATGGTAAAGGTAAATTCCAAGAAGACAAATGGGAACGCCCAGGAGGCGGTGGAGGACGAACTCGATTGATCCAAGGGGATTTGATTGAGCGAGGTGGTGTGAACTTCTCTGCAGTGCATGGTGACCTTCCAGATAATATTGCTGCAGCTTTGAAGATTTCCGATAAGCAGTTTTTTGCGACGGGAGTTTCTATTGTTTTGCATCCGCATTCGCCGATGGTGCCGATCATTCATATGAATGTGCGCTTCTTTGAAACGAGTAGTGGGCTTTGGTGGTTTGGTGGCGGAATTGACCTGACACCGCATTATGTTAATCCGGAGGATGCGACTCGTTTTCATCAAAAGTTGAAAGACAGTTGTGATGCACATCATGTTGATTATTATCCAAAATTTAAAACTTGGGCAGACGATTATTTTTATGTTCGCCATCGAAAAGAGACGCGCGGTATTGGAGGAATTTTCTTTGATCGCTTGGGCGAACAGGATGGTTTTACTAGAGCCAGTCGTTTTGATTTTGTGAAGGAAATTGGAAATACTTTTGTTCCCATTTACAAAGAGCAGGTAGCTCGCAACACTGATAAGCCATTTACTGAGGCAGAGAAAAAATGGCAGTACATTCGCCGTGGACGATATGTTGAATTCAACTTGGTTTGGGATAGAGGGACGAAGTTTGGGCTGGACACAGATGGTCGTACAGAGTCGATTTTGATGAGTATGCCTCCTACTGCGAATTGGGTTTACAACCACCAACCAGAGGAAGGAACTGCGGAGCGAACGACTTTGGATTACTTGAAGAAGGGGATTGATTGGGTTTAGAAATTTATTTAGACATAAAAAATCCCGAGCTCAAAAATTTGAGCTCGGGATTTTTTTATGAAGTTGTTTAGTCCTTTCTTAATTATGGTCAATCACCACCATTACCAACTTAAATCCTTTATCAGCTTTATCTACCCATGGAATTGTTTCATCAATTTCTTGCGTATCATAAATCTCCATTTCGCGATAAACAAGACCAACACCTTTCGCATATTTCTCTATAGAATAACGACGCTCGATAAGGTTTTCTTCATCAGCTTGTGAGATCGTTGTTACCTGATCAAAAGCAAAATCACCAATTTCTTCTGGTTCATCGACCGACAAAACTTCGTAAAACCAACTTTTGAAAATCTCAATACTCTCACCTGCAATTGAAAAGATGGTGGTCTCATCGATAAAAACGTTACCATCCCATATATCACCATCAGTGACCGGGAATACCATTTTGACAAACTTAAGATTTTCTTCAAAACGCTCTGCTCTAGTATCACTGATCGAGGCTGACCATACATCTTTGATTTCCCAATCAAAATTGGAGTCATAAGCCTGGTAGCGCTCAATCCGATAAATCAATGCTCCGACCTCATCTCTAAACGTATCCACTACGACTTCTCGAATATACACTCGATTGGTGTCTACGAGGACAATACTTTCCGTTGGATCATAAATGATTGAATCCACCTGATAGGTAATTGATTTTCCAATGGCAATCGGAAAATACTCCAATGTCTCGTCTATGATTGGGTCCTCAAAGGTCGACTCATCTTTACAAGAAGAGAACATAAACAAAACAACTAGTGCGAAGGTAAAAAGATAAGATAATGTGCGCATTTTGTGTGTTTTTAAGGATTGTGATTAATTCACCTATATGTAAAGCAAACTTTTAGCCAGAATCTATTAATGAGCTTACAAACATGCTGCAAGGTACCCGGAGCGGGACTTGAACTCGCACACTTTTTCCAGCAACCAAATCCAATTTAAATCAAAAAGTTCAAAATACTAACGAGGCATCAAAGAACTAGCATAGATGAGCCCTCCGCCAACAACATCGTCACCTTCATAAAAAACAGCTGATTGACCAGGAGCAACACCACTTACATTCGCCATAAATTCTACTTGAACTTGGCTATCTACATTCGTCAATTTAGCTAAAGCTCCTTTATCATTGTAGCGAATCATCGTACGTGCTTCAATACCGTCTGGAATCGTTGGATATTTCATTGAGTTGACCTGTGCCACTCGCATACCATTTCTCAATAGTTCATCCACTTCTCCTAGCACCACCGTATTGCTATCGGCATTGATATCAGTTACATACATTGGAACTCCAAATGCTAATCCCAATCCTTTTCGTTGACCAATCGTGTAGAAGGGGTAGCCATCATGTTCACCAAGGACTTCACCTTTTTTATTCAAAAACTTTCCTCCAGCTACCTTTGCCGCAAGGCTAGGATCTCTACGCTTGAGGAAGCCTCGATAATCGTTGTCAGGGACAAAGCAAATCTCGTAGCTTTCTCCTTTTTTAGAAAGTTCGTCATATCCCCAGTCCTTTGCCATTTGGCGTACTTCTGGTTTGGTAAATGGTCCAAGTGGAAACTTACTTCGACTCAAACATTCTTGACTTAATCCCCAAAGTACATAAGATTGATCTTTGTGATCATCAATTGCTTTGGTAACAAACTTTCTACCATTTGCTTCACCAATTTTAGCATAATGGCCAGTCGCAATAAACTCACAATCTAATTGGTCGGCACGCTTAAGTAAGGCACTCCATTTGATATGCGTGTTACACAACACACAAGGATTTGGTGTACGACCTGCCACATATTCATTCACAAAATTGTCAATCACATAATCACCAAACTCTTCTCTGATATCAACGATGAAGTGATGGAAATCCATATCTACAGCCACAGTTCGTGCGTCATTAATCGAATCAAGACTACAACAGCCTGTCTCTTTCTTAGATCCGCCTGAATTGGCATAATCCCAGGTTTTCATGGTAATACCAATCACCTCATATCCTTGATCGTGCAGCATCATAGCTGTCACTGTACTATCAATTCCGCCACTCATGGCCACCAAAACTTTACCGTGCTTACTCATTACTGTATTTCTTTTAAGCCTACCGAGCTTTTATGCTTAGATCAGCTTGATTTTAATCAAATGTCTGTGACATCTATTTTCAACTTTCCTGCAAAATTACAAAAAATCACACCCTAAAGTTCAACTGATTGTGTTTTTGGGCAGGCTTTTGAGCATATTTTAGTTAAAAAGGAGCGTTTTCAGCGTCTTAGACTGTTGTCAAAAGCCTAAGATTGGCTCACTGATTGTAAATCAAGCTATAAATGGCTATTTTGGGCAAATTAGTTTTTGGCTATTGGCCAACTAGTTTCAATTATTAATAAAGATTTCTAAAAACTGATATTTATGAGAAGCATATCAATTATTTGTACCCTACTAGTCGCATTATTGTTTACGGGATTCTCCGTGATGACCGAAGAATATGGTCTAGCGGCTTCCTACGATGATTCTTTCCAAGGAAGTGAAACAGCCAGCAAAGAAAAATACGACAAAAACAAATTAACTGGAGCCCACAAAACACTTCCTTTTGGAACGCTTGTGAAGGTAACTCGATTGGATACCAAGCAATCGGTAAAAGTTAGAATCAATGATCGAGGACCTTACTTGAGTAATCGTATCATAGAAGTTTCTCGCAAAGCTGCCAAACAAATCGGATTGGAAGCAGGTAAAGTGACTCGTGTCAAAATCGAAGAAGTCGGTACAGCTCGTGCAAGTGATCCAGAACCTAAAAAAACACCTCCGGTAGTTACCAAAACTTCTGAACCAAAGCAACCTACGCCAGTTGCTGAAACCAGCATTGAAAATCCTGCTCCTGATAATTTCGACAACTCTGTTGCTCTTGCGGAGAGAGCTGCTGCTGAAAAAAAGGCACGTGAAAAAGCTGAAATAAGAATATCATTAGAAGAAAAGAAAGCAAAGGATAAAGCTAAGAAAGAAGCTGCGTTAGAAAAAGCTAAAAAAGAAAAAGCTGCCGCTGAGAAGGCTGCAGCTGAAAAGGCGGCAAAAGCTGCAGCTCCAGCTCCCACCTCTCTAGATATGGGCGTACCTGCAAGCAGAGTTAGAGGTAGAGATTTTGCAAAATACGATTTGTATAAAGTTCAAATTTTACGTCCCGAAAGAACCGGTTATGGTGTACAGGTAGCCTCCCTAACAGACTATGCCAACGTGATGCGCCAGGTCGCTGAACTTCAAGAAAAGTGGTTTAACAACATCCTTATCAGCGTAGAAGAAGGTTCAAATAAACAACCTGTTTACAAAATAATGCTAGGTCCATTTCCTGATCGTACAACTGCTAAAAGTTACGAAAAGCAATTGAAGCGCAAGAAAAAAATTGATGGATTTATTGTGGATTTGAGTGGGGTTAAATATTAGTAATGTAAAATGTAAAACCGCAAAAGTCTAAATGTAAAAGTAA
>CALGLS010000016.1 GCA_937959375.1 uncultured Saprospiraceae bacterium | reverse complement strand
CTTTACACAGTAGGAGGTAACTACACAAATGTGTTGACAAGTGCAGAAGGCTGCGATAGTATTGTGAATCTAGAATTGACAATCATCGATGTATTTACATTTAATTTGAACGCATTCATTTGTGAAGGTGAAACCTACTTTGCAGGTGGAGATGACCAGACAGAACCTGGAATTTATAGCGATACTTTGATTGGAGGAAATGGATGTCCTCAGTACATCATAACTACACTCTATGTGAATCCAGTTTATCAGGATACTATGAATGTAGTGATCTGTGAAGGTGATGAATATTTAGCTGGAGGTGACTTCCAAACTGCAACAGGTGTATATGTAGACAGCTTGCTAACGATCAATAATTGTGATAGTATCATCGTTACCAATTTATTAGTGAATCCTACACATCAAGATACTTCAGAAGTGTTTATATGTGATGGAGAAAGCTATTATGCTGCTGGAGCTGATCAGACTGAATCAGGAACCTATATAGATACTTTGACCAATAGTTATAATTGTGATAGTGTGATTGTAACTGTGTTAGAAGTCATGCAAGTATTCTACGGATCATCTATAGTGAATATTTGTGAAGGTGAGAGTATTGAATTAGGAGGCGGCTTGCAAAGCGAATCTGGTTTCTATATCGATACCTTGATTAGCAACGCGAATGGTTGTGATAGTATCGTTGTGTCAGAGTTGATTGTTAATCCAGTTTATGAAATGACATATGAAGAAACCATTTGTGATGGTGATAGCATTTTGATCAACGGAGTTTACCAAACAGAAGAAGGTATCTACACTGATAATCTAACTACCAATACAGGATGTGATAGTTTAGTAACGGTAACGCTGAATGTATTACCAACGATTGAGCTGCTATCAGCAGATGAGTCAATCTGTTTAGGAGAATCAATTGATCTGTTTGTAAGTGGAAGTGATTCAGTTACTTGGGCACCTGCGATCGGACTGAGTTGTACAGATTGTATAGATCCTGTTGCTTCGCCATCAGAGACAACGACCTATACAGTTACGACGATTGGATGTCAAGGAGCTATAGTTGAAATAGAAGTTACGGTTTATGTAAATACAATACCTGAAGTGGCGATTATCTCTGAGGAATCAGTAATAAAAGGTGATTCGGTTACTTTGTTTGCAGAAGTGAGTGATCCGGATGCGACCTTAGTTTGGACAAATGATCAAGGTGTTGAGATTTGTGTAGGGTGTACAGAAATCACAGTGAGTCCAGAATCAACGACAGCTTATAACTTAGAAGCTTACAGTGAGGCAGGATGTTCTAACTCAGATCAATTTGTTTTGAGAGTAGAAGATGCCTGTATCTACAGTAACTTAGAGATACCTAATATTGTTTCTCCAAACGGTGACGGTGCTAATGATGAATTCTTAATTAAGTATGAGGGAGTGAATGATGTGAGCTTACTAAGAATCTATAATCGTTGGGGTGAATTGATATTTGAAACGAATGACATAACAGGTGACTTGTGGGATGGTACATTCCGAGGACAAGCATTGAGTCCTGGTGTATATGTTTACTATCTAGAAGGTACATGTTTGAATGATAAACCGTTTACAGTGACGGGTAACGTAACGATATTGAAATAAATTAACATGGATTAAATTCACTGTAAATGAGTGGATTTAATCGCTTGAAATAGCTTAAATAAGGCTTCGCTTCGATGAAGTTTTAGGTAAGGCTAATAAAGAAATATAGATGGAAAATAATCGAGAAAAACTCAGCGTTTATCAGGTTTTTTCCATGAAGAACTAATTATTTTTTGTAAACCATTTTGTTCTATTATCGAGTCCCGAACTTTGTTCGGGACTTTTTTATTGGCATGAGGTTTGCCTTTTAATAAGTGTACTTCTCCCATTCTTTACTCCCCGTATTTTTATCCCCTTTCCCCCAGTTTGTAATTAGAAAGTATATTGAGTACTACGACTCAAAATAACTTATTAATCTAAGAAGCATTCAACAAGTTTATATTTCCCCCATTGTAATATTCCCCCTGAGTTTATTTTAGAATACATAGACCAACATCATAACCATGAATAAAATTGTATACCAGCTTTTGCTGAGCATACTTTGTATGTTACCAGCTTCGCTGTTTTCACAGGACGTGCATTTTTCTCATATCCATGCATCGCCAACCATATTGAATCCTGCTATGACAGGGCTTTTTAACGGTCAGGTTCGCTTTATAGGTAACTCCAGAGGCCAATGGAATGGATTGACAAAAGGATATAGGACTTTTGCAGGTTCTGTGGACATGCGAATGTTTGAATTTAATCGAGAGGACATTATTGCCGGAGGTTTGAATATCATTTCAGATAAGGCAGGAGATCTTGACTTTACTACCACTGCCGTTTTAGGAAGTGTATCAGTTTTGAAAACTTTGGGTAGCCATTACTTTGCTTTTGGTTTACAAAGTGGAATGATTAGTAATAGAGTAGATTTTTCTAAAATTGTTGCTTTCGATACAGAACCAGGAAATGCGCCGGATAAAATCAGATATGTTGATATCAATACAGGCTTAGCTTGGTTTTACAACTTCGACCGCTATTCCAATATCTATTTAGGGGTTTCTGCTTCGCATCTTAATCGGCCAGATGTTTCTTTTTATAAGGATGATGAGTTGAGTGAAAGTTTAGTTGCTTACCGAAAATATGTTTTTCATGGTGGTGCAGATGTAGAAGTTAATCGCAAGAATACTGTAATGCCGAGTTTCATTTTTATGGATCAAGGACCACATAGAGAAATTACTATAGGTTCGTATTGGAAATACAAAACCTCTATGAATAGTAATCGGAATTCAACCTCAGCATCCGCATTATATTTTGGAGGATGGTTAAGGTGGTACGCTGAGAAAAATTATCTCGGAACGGATGCCATAGTAGCAGCTGTAAGAATGGATTTTAAAAATACCTTCTTAAGTTTGACATACGATATTAATATTTCAAGTTTAACAAAAGCAAGTAGAGGAGCTGGTGGACCAGAATTTTCAGTCATCCATATCCTTGATTCTTGGGGTAATAAAAGGCCAACTAAAATTCGCTGTCCTAATTTTTAATCAGCTAATTTTCATAAAATATAGCAACCCATTCGGATTATCATGTAATTCGAATGGGTTTCTTGATTTTAGCGAAATAAATATGTGAAATAATTCACTTTTAATCCTATCTCGAATATTTCTTTAGAATCTAATTAAAAGAATTAACAGCCAGTCTTATACAAATATGTTTAAATGTTATTTGTCATGTAGCTTATAGTTTAGATATTTTGATATTAAAATATTAATACTATTTGGTATAGGTTTTGGTATTAAAATAATATTGAATTTAAACTGCTAAACATACTATGAGCTGATCTCTTCTGTGATTTACGCTCATCTAAAGAAATAGAGCCGGCGAAAAACTTTTTTCCCAAAACCCGAGCCGGCTCTTAATATAAATAAACTTGAATTTTGAATTTCCAATTCAACGGAATTTTGACTCCTATTTTATTTTGGGATCAGCCATTCCTATCTAAAATGGTCATTCTAACTCAAGAATATTTTAAAAGATAATCAAGAATATGCAAACCAATTGGAAAGCATAGGCTTGGTTACTTAAGTAGTTTAGCGTTTGCATAGTCCTGCCTAAACTACCACATATAAAACCACATTTCAGTTTCATTAAATTTCCATGACATGAAAAGTTCTACTCTTTTGTATTGTCTTGCACTTGTTGCAATTGTTGTATTTCCTCTAAATGCTCAATTGCATTATGAGCAATTTGTCTATGAAGGCTATGGAAGTCCATTCCTTGACAATGCCTCTTCTGTCTCTGTTAGTCCTAATGGAGAACATGTTTACATTACCAGTTTTGATGACATGGCCCTGAGTCTATTTGAACGAGATCTCAATACTGGCGCGCTTAGCTATGTTGAAGCTTATCGAAATGGTGTAAACGGTGTTGGTGGTCTGGAAGGAACACAAGCCGTTTTAGTAAGCCCCGATGGAAGACATGTTTACACCAGTGGTTTTACCGAAAGTGCTTTGACTATTTTCGAAAGAGATGAAATCACTGGTAAACTTTCACTAGTAGAAATATTAAAAGACAATGAAGGTGGAATTACTGGAATGGAAGGAGCGCTAAAAATTAGATCTACAAAAGATGGAAACTACATCTACCTAGTCAGCTCCAATGATGATGCCGTTACAGTTTTTAAACGAAATGTAATCACCGGTCAATTGACGACACAACAACTCGTTGAAGACGCTGGTAATGGTGGTAATTATATGACTTATCCTTTAGATTTAGTACTAAGCGCTGATGGTCGACATGCCTATGTGACTAGTTTTGGAGATAATGCCATCACAACGTTTTCAATATCTCCAGAAACTGGAACACTAATATATGAAAGCGCAGTAGTAAACGGGCAAGGAAATGTACAAGGGATCAATGGCGCTACCGCAATTGCGATTAGCCCTGATGGAAAATATGTTTTTGCCTCTGGTGAAAATGCAGTCGTTGTATTTCAACGCTCATCTTCAACGGGGCAATTAAGTTATCTAACAAGTTATATGGATGGAGTAGATTCGGATGCACTTTCTTCGGTTGAGGCAATCGGTGTTAGCAAAACAGGAAACTATATTTATACACTCTCTGCATTGGATGATGCGATTACTATATTTGGAATGAATCAATTGACTGGTAACTTGACAGAGCAAAATGTGATTCAAAATGGAACAGGTGGCGTAACTGGTTTGGACTATCCAACTAATCTCGCTTTCGCAAATGATCATTCAGAAATGTATGTCACTAGTTTAGGTGGGAATGGAGTACTTCATTTTGATGTTGAAAATACAAGCGGTTCTTTGACGTTTAATAATGTCATTAACTCAAGTAATACAACGGGCCTTTCTGGAATAGAAGGAACCAGCAATTTGGCAATAAGCCCAGATAACCAGCATGTATATGTTGCAGGAGAGATAGATGATGCACTGACGATTTTCGAACGTGATGCAAGCACGGGTATGCTCAATTATCTTGGAATGATTGAAGACGGTAGTGCCAATGATGGCTTGAACGGAATCAAACAACTGATGGTAAGTCCTGACGGCGACCATGTTTATGCTGCAGGTTTTTGGGATGCATCCATCGCAATTTTTGAGCGTAATGCAAATACAGGAATGCTTTCTTATTTAGGGCGAATGAAAGATGGACTCTTTGGAACGGATGGATTGAGTGGTGTTAGTAAAGTGCTTGTTAGTCCCGATGGAATGTTTGTATACAGTGCCGCCTCATTGGAAAATGGGATTGGTGTCTTTTCTAGAAATACAAGCAATGGAATGTTGAATTATGAAACGGTCTACTTTGATGGTGTACTTGGTGTGGATGGAATTGAAGGTGTTGTTGATTTAGAAATTAGTGCAGATGGTCAGTTCCTATATGCTGCAGGTAGTGAAGAAGCTAGTATCGCAGTTTTTCAAAGAAACCTTAGTACAGGGGATTTGACTTTTGTCGAAAGACTAAAAGATGGTGAAGCTGGTCTGGATGGCCTCGATGGAATCAATGCAATTAGCATTAGTTCAGACGGACAATTTTTATATACTACTAGTGAAGACGATAATGCGGTCAATCTATTTGCAAGAAATCAAACCGATGGTACACTCACGCCAATGGCTATATATCAAGATGTTGCTGCTGGAGGCATGTTAGAAGGTTTGAATGGTGCTACTGATTTGCAAGTTAGCAATGACGGAACTTACTTATATGTTTCTGCCTTTGCGGCAAACGCAGTAAGTGTGTTCGAACGTGATTTAACAACAGGTGAATTAAATCAACTATCAGTTGCAATTGATGGAATGGAAAACACGAATGGAATCCAAGGTGCGAGTTCCGTTAACTTAACTTCCAATGGTCAGCATATTTATGCAACAGGTTTTTCAGAAAATGCAATTGGGATTTTTAGCTGTACGATTACAGAAAACCTAGCCGTCACTATTTGTGAAGGAGATAGTTATGCTTTCGGAGGTCAAGATATTTATCTGGCGGGAGAGTATGAGCATGTTGAAGATAATGGAGCTTGTAAAACAATTAGTGTACTCAACTTATTGGTAAGCCCAACAGATGTTGATGTAGCCGTAGAAATTTGCAACGGTGATGTCTATACCCTTGGAACAGTAGATTACAATACAACTGGTGAATACACCCAAACTTTGACTGCTAGCACTGGTTGTGATAGTATTGTCAACCTTAGCTTAACAGTTGTGAATGAATTCACACTCACAGAATTTGAAGCGACTATTTGTAATGGAGAAACCTACGATTGGGAATCGAATAGCTATTCTGAAAGCGGAACATACGAAGTCTTGCTGACCTCAACATTTGGTTGTGATAGTGCCGTGTTATTAAACTTAACTGTTTTGCAAGAGCTAACAGAAACCGTTTCGATTACTGCCTGCGATGAACAATTTTATGTATTTGGAACCAGTAATTATATTGAGAATGGAACTTACACCAATACATTTATTTCAGCCGACGGATGCGATAGTACAGTAATCATGCAACTTAGTTTTGCACCGACTACTTATTATTTAGAAGAAGAAATTTGCCAAGGTAGTGTTTACGTATTTGGTGAAGATACATTGACAACTGCAGGGACTTATGATGGTGAACTTGTTTTGAATAGTGGTTGCGAAGTTGCCGTCAATTTAGTGTTAAGTGTTTTGCCAGCAGGCAGCTCTACTATAGAAGCATCGATCTGTCAGGGCGATCATTTTGTTTTTGACAATGTACCCTATTATGAAAGTGGGATTTACCAGGCTGCTTATCCAACGCCTAATGGTTGTGATAGTATTGTCATTTTAGAATTGACTGTAAACGAGGTGGAAGTATTTATAGGTGAGACTATTTGTGCAGGTGCAAGTTATGAGGTGGGTGGCGAAAGCTATGATCAAACGGGTATGTTTGAAATCAATTTGGATTCATACAATGGTTGTGATAGTACCGTTTATTTGACCTTGACGGTAATTCCGACGGAGACAACAATTGATGCATCTATTTGTATTGGAGAGCTGTATGAGTTGGATGGAATGATTTACGATACAGATGGCGTTTATGAACAACTGGTTACGTCTAACTCAGGTTGCGAAACGATGGTGACTTTGAACCTTGTGGTATTGAGTGAGATTGAAACAGAGGTTGAGATAACAGATGATAATGGCATCAACAATGGCATGCTGAATATTACACCAAGCGGAGGACAAACCCCCTATACTTATCTATGGAGTACAGGTTCGACAGAAGAAGATTTGATGGGATTACCAGCAGGTAATTATACATTAACCATTACAGATGGTCAGGGTTGTACTGCTGAATTTGTTTATGAAGTTGGATTTACGACTTCTACAGGTTCTATTGGGAAGATTTCCATGACAATGGACATAACACCCAATTTGGTAAATAGAGGAGGGCTTGTAAATGTTCACATCACATCGCCAGAAATGCAAAATGTAGAGCTGAAAGTGGTTGATAATAATGGTAGAATAGTAAAATCGACTGATCTGAATTTAATGATTGGAAACAACACGGAGAGCTTCGAAGCTCCAAATGAGGGGGGTATGTATTATATTCAAATTAGCTATGAAGGTGGATTGGAAGTTATAAAGTTTAGTGTCTTTAATTAATAACGTAATTTGATCACTTCCTTATATTGATCTGAGCTAATATGATAAATACCGCTTGAGGGGTATGCGCAGCGAGTAATTTTAGTTTAAATTTGTAGTAACGAATCTTACAAAACTTACAATTACAAGCTTGCTAACCACAAGCGACTTTCAGGCTCAGGAGAACTTTACAACCATTAAAAAAGCGCACCATATATTGTGGTCGCTTTCAACTAAACGAATCTTCCAAAGAAGCTCTTTGGATAACAAAAGGACTTACTATTACAAAAGCCCGATCTTTTTAAGATCGGGCTTTTGTGGTTTGTGTCCTTGTTACTTTTCTTCTTTAGTAAGTACCTTATTAATTTCCGTTGAAGAAGAGTAGGCTAATGCCAAAATGCATTGTTTTATCTTTCAGGGGCGTTGTAACAGTGGCTTCATTAAGATCGTTTGCTAAGCTTCTATAATCTATTTCCGTCCAAGGAATACGAACATATGGTCTAATTCCAAATCGAACACCATTGTTGGAAGCGGTATAATAAGTGAAGAAAAAATCACTGCTATAGTTATTCTCTTTTAATATCTTGGATTTGCTTCCTTTACTTTCGTTTCGTGCTTTTATGGAGAGTATGTCATAATTGAAAGAAGCACCAATTCCTATATGTTCAGTAAATAGCGTTTCCAATGCAAAATGAATTTGATTTTGGGAAAAGAAATACTTTTTGTAAAAATCCTCATTACTTGTCATGTCGACCCCTTCTGCATCTGTTTTGTCAAATCTAGAAACCCAGCCAAACTCAATCCCAATTGCATCAGCAAAGCGATAGCGAGCTCCCAAATGCAATCCATGCATCCAACGAAAGTCTTTGAATTTATTATCTAGCCAAGCAGCATTGGCGTCATTGAAGTCACTGAATATTTTGCTACTGACCTCTGGCGCATTATACGAAAAGCTATAACCCGTTTTGATATTAAATTGAGCATTGGATTGCGTAGAAAGGAATTGAAGACAAAAGAAACAAAGAAGTACTAAGTTCCAATTGCTGTTATATATAGGTGCGTGTAGTTTCATGTTATTTGTATTAGGTGATTTGTTTAAGCTAGTAGCTCAACACATAAACTGCTTAGGATTACAAAATTAGGTAAATTTTCAATTGCATTTATAAGCTTTTAAGAAAGTCTTAGGATTGTCTGTCATGATGAATTTGATATTTATTATATGAAGCATATGTAACTGTCTGTAAATGAAGGTGTGTTTTGAAAAATCATTTTTAAAACAATTTATTTTAAAAATTACTTGTTTTGTATAAACAAAATGTTTTATCTTGTGCTTACAATTTTATTCCTCTTTTAAATTTTACAATCATGCAACGAACAATAACAAAGAGTGGGGTGGAGGCGTACGTACGGGCCAATTGGTTTAAAATCATAATGATCGCCCTTATTGCCTTCGTTTTTTTAAGAAAAGATTTGAGTTTCAGTTTTAATCTGAATAGTCCTTTAGATGGACAAGAAGAACATGTGCCACTTAAAGAAGAGGTGCATCATAAGAAGTTGGAGAAAAAAGCTAAGCCAAGTGCTAAGATCACTGATGTTGCTAAAGCTGGTAGTAGTAATAGTACTTCTCTTTTTGACATGATAGATATTCCGTTTATTGGAAAAGGCAAAGCTGTGAAAGTTTCAGAACCTGAGGTTAAAACAATTGATGAGTCGACGAAGCGAGCTTATTTAAATCGTTTTGCTAACGTAGCCATCAATGAAAGAAAAAAATTCGGAGTTCCATCTTCCATAATTTTAGCGAATGCGATGTTGCAAAGTTTTGCTGGACAAAGAGATATGTCTTTGAGTGGAAATAATCATTTTGCCTTGCCTTGTGTGAGTGGTTGGAAAGGTGGGAGTGGAACCTACAATGATGCTTGCTTCCGGCATTATGAAAATGCATGGACAAGTTTCAGAGATCATTCACTTTACGTTACTACAGGTCCGAATCAAAAGTTGCTTGCTTTAGGTAATAAAGATTATAAAGCTTGGGCGAAAGGTTTAGAAAAATCCAAATCATTTGACATAGACAATTTGGCAAGTAAGTTAATTTCAATTATTGATAAATATGATTTGACAAAGTATGACCAGAAATAGTCACAAAAACTAAAACTAAGTCCCTGAGCTTAATTTGTTCAAGGACTTAATTTGACTTCCATTATAGATAAGTATAGTTATAGTTTTACGTCAGACCGGAATTGTTGAAAAGACAATTCCGGCTTTCTTTTATTTAAAGAACTGGGCAATGGATTATTTATTTTATTGTGTAGAAGATGAAGGAGCAGGAGGTGCTGTTTTGAAATAATTCACACCAGCTCCATAAACCCAACCTTCATGGCCTTTTCGGTGGCGCACCTTGACCCAACGTTCATTTGCAATGACGCCATTGCCTAGTGAAATTGCTTGAGTACTGTCGGAAACTTCATTCATAAATTCAAGTTCCTGATCGATTGGTAAAATAAATAGAATAGTACTATCCATGCTTGGACCTGTTCTAAACTTTAAGCCATCAATCGTGACAAAGAGTTTGGTCGCATATACAGTTTCTACTTTTGGAGGAGCTACTGGACGAGAAGTGCTTCTATTTGCTTGTCCAGCAGTTGAACCATTCATTTGTTGGTTGGCTTCAGAGGTTGGTCGCTGTGAAGTATTAGATTGCGTTAAATCAGAAATGATCGAACTAACCGGAGAGCTTTCAGTTGTTGCATCATCAGTAAGTTCTTCTTCTGTTTCGTCAACGTAAGATGACTTTTTAGCACTGCATTGTGCCATTGCCCACATGATAAAACTCAAAAAGAAAACAAGAACAATAATGATTTCGATTCCTGGTAAAACACGCTTCTTTGTTTTTTTTGCCATGGTCTTTTCTTAAAGTATGATTGAATTAAAGCTTTTTAGCAAAAGTAGCTTTGATGTTTGTAAAGGTCTTCAATTATTAACAACTTATTCGTTTAACATCGATGAAAATTAAGTAAATCTCCTCTTTTTGAAAAGAAATTACGATAAATTGTGAATAAGAACGCTTGAAAAAAAAGAAGCTAGACGATTTTTGTTTAGTTAGATACTCTTAAGAAGGAGAGAGGAATGAAGATTTTGAAAGTTAGAAGGATATAAGGTTTGCAGGACACGTCATATGCGGAATCTATCTGATTTTAAACAGGCTCGCGATGGTGTCCCCCTTCAGACCTTCAAATCTTTCTAAACCAAATGGAATCATTTTAGAATTGAAAGAAAAACTATGGATCAAAAAATACTCTACCAAATTGCACTTACTCTGATACCTCGTGTAGGTGCGGTCAATGGTAAAAATCTGATAAGTTATTGCGGATCGGTAGAAGCTGTTTTTAAAAGTTCAAAAAAGGCACTTCTAAAAATTCCAGGTATTGGTGCAGAAACGGCCAACTCTATTGTCAAGCAAGATGTGTTGGCACTAGCTGAATTAGAAATGAGGTTTATGGAAGAACATGATGTTAAACCATATTATTTTCTAGATGACAATTATCCTTCGAGATTAAAACATCTTCCTGATGCACCAATATTGCTTTACTTTAAAGGCAATGCTAATCTTGATGCAGAACGAACCGTCGGGATTATTGGTACCAGAAAACCAACGGCTACGGGAAAAATAATCTGTGAAGAATTTGTAGAAGAATTGAAAAGTTACAACGTTACGATCATTAGTGGACTTGCATTTGGAATTGATGTCGTTGCACATAAAAAATGTGTGGAAACAGAAATTCCAACAATAGGTGTACTCGGGCATGGCCTTGGTACGATCTATCCTGCTGCTCATAGAAAAATTGCCAAGGAGATGACGGCACAGGGAGGACTCTTGACAGAGTTTGCACATACCTACGGACCAGATGGACCACACTTCCCTATGCGGAATCGAGTTGTAGCAGGACTTTGTGATGCCTTAGTCGTTGTTGAAACTCCAAGAAGAGGTGGGTCAATGATCACAACCAATTATGCCAATCAATATCACAAAGACGTTTTTGCTTTTCCTGGAAGGATAAAAGATAAACAAAGTGAAGGGTGTAATTTACTGATCAAATCACATAAAGCAGCATTGCTCGAAGGAGCTAAAGACTTGGCTTATGTGATGCAATGGGGAGCAAAGTCAAAACCAAAACAAATTCAAAAATCATTATTTGTAGAGCTTAATAATAACCAGAAAGAAATTATAGAACTCCTCACGAAAACCGAACAACTTAGTGTTGACCAAATAAATAGCGTACTAGCACTCACAAATAGTGAGATGGCTGGAGAGCTTTTGGACTTGGAATTTAAAGGTTTGATTAAATCTTTACCTGGTAAACGTTATCTGTTAGCCTGATCCTTTGTGCTTGTTTTTAAAGAACTTCGTAAGTAATTCAGTTAAAAACAATTAACTTAGAGCCTTATATTTTAGCAATCACAAAAAAAGGCTTTCATTACTATGAAGAATCTGGCGCTACTTTTTCTACTTATTTCTGTCATTTCTTGCAATCCCAAACCACATGCTTCAAGTGAGGGGGCACTTCCTCCAAACTCAGGTGTCCATATGAATGGAGGTATAACCAAACCCAAAAACATCATATTAATGATTGGAGATGGTATGGGAATAACCCAGATCACTGCTGGAATGTACATGAATGGTAATAAACTAAACTTAGAAAAATTTCCCGTCATTGGATTACATAAAACACATGCCAGTAGTGGACTCATTACGGATTCTGCTGCAGCTGCAACTTCTTTTGCTAGCGGAATTAAAACGTATAATGGAGCAATTGGTGTAAATAATGATACCATTGGAGTTAAAACGATATTGGAAGAGGCAGAGGAAAATAATCTTGCTACGGGGATGGTCGCCACTTCTACTATTGTACATGCAACTCCAGCAGCATTTATCGCACATGAGAAAAGAAGAAATATGTACGAAGATATTGCAGATGATTTTTTGGATACCGAAATTGATTTTTTCGTTGGTGGTGGAAAAAAATATTTTGATCGCCGCGAAAGCGATGACCGAGATTTGATTGCTGAATTGAAAGATAAAAACTACACCATTTCTGATTACTTCACAGAAGAACTAGGAAAAGTGTTTATACCAAAGAATCAAAATTTTGGATATTTCACAGCAGATGCAGATCCACTACCAGTATCGAAAGGTAGAGGTTATTTACGTGCAGCCAGCAAAATGGGCATCAAGCATTTGCTAAAGCGAAGTGATGAAGGATTCTTTTTGATGATTGAAGGATCACAAATTGATTGGGGAGGTCATGCAAACAATTCGGAGTACATCATTACAGAAATGCTTGATTTTGATAAAACGATTGGTGCCGTGCATAAGTTTGCAGAAAAGAATGGTGAAACACTTGTTATCGTTACTGCGGACCACGAGACTGGAGGTTACTCAATTGTGCAAGGTTCTAAAATGGATAGCTTGGCAACTAAATTTACAACAGGTTATCACACTGCAGACTTGATTCCAGTATTTGCTTACGGTCCTCAAGCAGAAATCTTCAGTGGTATTTATGAAAACACCGCTATTTATGATAAGATTCGTGAAGCATTTGGCTTTAAAGGACCAGGACGTGAGTTGATTGTGGAGGAAAAAGACTAAGTAAGTTATAGCATAAAATAAAAAAAGCACACTAGCAGATGATGTATCCGTTAGTGTGCTTTTTTATGAATTATAACATAGTTTCTACAAATGACGCTCTGCGTGATAAGAAGACCGAACCAAAGGGCCACTCTCCACAAAATCAAAACCTCGCTTCATTCCTTCTTCATGATATTTTGCAAACACATCAGGATGAACATATTCTGCAACTTCCAAGTGCATCTTTGTTGGTTGTAGGTATTGACCGATAGTCAGTACGTCACAATCATTTTCAATCAGGTCATCCATTGTCTTCAGTACCTCATCTTCTGTTTCGCCAAGACCAACCATGAAACCAGTCTTTGTTCGTTTACCAAAAGCTTTGGTTCGTTTGATTTGCTCCAGACTTCGTGCATATTTTGCCTGTGGCCGAACCATTCTGTAAAGTCGTTCCACGGTTTCAATATTGTGCGAAACAACTTCTTGACCAGCACTAATCATTCGTTCTAATGCTTCCCAGTTGGCGCGTACATCAGGAATTAAAGTCTCAATGGTAGTAGTTGGAGAAAGTTCTTTGATCGACTTGATCGTTTGGTGCCAAATTTCAGCACCACGATCTTTGAGTTCATCTCTATTTACGGAAGTAATTACAGCATGCTTAACCTGCATCAGTGAAATGGCTTCTGCAACACGCCGTGGTTCATCCGCATCGTATTCAGGTGGTCGCCCAGTTTTTACAGCACAGAATGAACATGAGCGTGTACAAGTGTTACCCAAAATCATGAAGGTCGCAGTACCAGCGCCCCAGCACTCACCCATGTTAGGGCAGTTTCCGCTTTGGCAGATAGTATGTAAGTTGTATTCATCAACCAGTGCGCGTACTTTTTTGAAGTTTTCGCCAATAGGTAATTTTACACGAAGCCAGTCCGGCTTTCTTCTTCTAGGCTCTCTTTTATCTACGATTGGTAATTCTATCATAATATTTCTGGCAAAGTGTTTTATCAAATAACAAGTAATCGCTAGTGGTTGTATCAGTCGTTCAGCGAAAGCTCAATGAATAATTCAACAACTATGAGTGATTAGTGTTCAGCCTTTATGGTCAGATATAGACAAAAGGACTTATAAAAGTGGCAAGAAGGAATAAGTAATGACTTAAAATGGAGTATAACTCTGAAAGGCGCTACTACCAGCGCTTGCCTAATTGCAAAGTTAAGTAAAGATTGATGAAAAAAGGATGATTTTCGGTGTTAGTAATAGCGTCATTTTCAACCATCAAAGGTACTTTCTTGAGGTAAACGTCTACCATAACCCCAACATCTATTGCTTTTACGTATTCATCGAAGGCTCCCCAGTCGAAGTGAACCCCTAGTTTTCCGTGTAAACCAGGTAATGGGCGAATCTCACTAAGGCCTTTTGTAAAGCCAGAAGCACCATATATCGAGTAAAAGTCGAGAAACTCACCTGCATTCTCAGAAGAGTATTTTTCGCTGACTACTTCTGGGTAGAGCGGTTCGTCAGTAGGTCTGATTATTTCAAGGTAGTATGGTTTAATCAGTCCAAGTGATGGACCAGCAGCATAAGACATGCCTATGGCAAGACCTCTTTCACGAGCTTTTTCAGAAAAGTATTTTTTTACACCAATACCAGCTCTAACCACATAGAAATTGTTCTTTTTACCAAGAAAGAATGACTTTGATGACTTTGAATTATTTCCACCTGCCCAATCACGATTTTGACGTTCTTGCTTTGGATGGCGAAGCTCGCCAATTTCAAAGTGGTAGTAACGAGTTTTATAGAAGGTTTTGATTTTACCAAAATTTGCGGCGAAGGCAAGTCCATTGGTATGTAGACGAACATCTACAGAGAATTCTTTATCGTAAACGATGCCTTTGCTTTGAGGACTATTGAATTGCTTAGGCTGAAAGGTAACTTGTCCTTGGACAGATAGGCCAAGAAAGCAGGCAAAAAGGCTTAGGAATAAGGATTTTTTCATAATCTCTGGTGATAGTTCTTGAAAATCTTATAACAGCAATTTATTCTCGATTGTTGTACATTGTTTAAAGTCCAATGAAAATACCAAGGATAAAGTCTTAATATATGCATTTTAACGCAAAAATTAAACCCAAGATGCATGTGATAACAAATAAAAACCGTCAAAAAGTAGGTAGGAGGACGGAATAATTTCGATATGATCGAAAAAAGCAGATATTTCTTTCAAAAAATAGGGACAATACTTGATAAGGCTTAGCCTAAATAAAAACTCCTGCAAAACATACATTTGATGCCTTGCAGGAGTTTTAAGCTTTTGTAAAAGAATCTCTTATAAAAGTTCTTTAGCAAGTCCGTGGAATAGTTCCTCTACATTCGCACCAGTTTTGGCAGAAGTCAAAATATCCCAAGGTGTTTCAATTGTTTCTTTAATTTGAGCAATGTCTTCGGCATCTACAAGGTCATGCTTGTTTCCAACAACTTTTATAATCGCATCACCAGAAATACCTTTTAGGTAGTTAATGTTAGATGCAATTTGATTGAAAGTAGAAGGACGAGTAAGATCAAAAACAAAGATAATGGCACTTGCTCCAAGGTAAAAAGAGGTGGGGACCTTTTCTTGAGATACTTCACCTGCGATATCCCAAAGTAAGAGAGAGAGCTCCTGGCCATCTACTGTTACGCTTTTCTTATTCACCTTTACTCCAATAGTCGTTAAGTACTTGTCACTGAACTTGTCGTGTATGAATTTATTGAAAAGTGAAGTTTTTCCTACGCCAAAACTTCCTGTTAATATTACTTTTTTACTAATCATTTTGGGAGTCGATTTTTTGATTTTCTTTAGTGCGAGCTTCTGCAAAGAAGCTTTGGTCTAGTTTATCTGAAGTCTCTTTAAATGACGCCTCTGTAATGTCATTCATATTGAATGGGAGATCTTCTTTTGCAAATGTAATCAGTTCTTCTGACAATTTCTCTTTTTCTATCTCGGATAAGGAGCCTGTAAGGGAAACTGCGAAATAATAAGATTGAAAGTTAAGTAGAAAGATTTTAGAATTTTCATATCGAATCATTTCCAAATCTTCACTTCCCTTGTCAAACGCATCTTCAACAAATGACTTAATTGCAGTAAGCATGCCAGCTATTACATCCTGATCTAGGTGCTTTGATTTAGAAGCGGCAGCAACCAACAGTCCAGAGTCTTGCTGGATAATAAATATTTCTTCAATGACCACCGCACCGATATCTGTTAGTATGATGTCACTTTGTTTGACACCAGTAAAAATGGAGGTAACTCGAGCTTTAATACCATTAAAACTGAAAGTCGTTTTTACACCATCAAGACGTTCATCAATCGAATCTTTTAGTTTTTGGAACATAGAAGTGACATACTTCTTGATCATCACATCTAATTTGGGATATATTAGATTGACGATTTGATCTTGAGAATCTACGATCTTTTTTTCTACCAGTTTGTCTACTGCTTTTTCAAATTCTACAGGAAAATTCTGTTTTAGAAAATCGATGTGCTCATCAATAATAGGAGAGACCTTACTTGAAAGTTGCTTAGGATCATTGATCAAATTTTGCAAATTCGAAAGCTCTGCCCGGTCATCACGAAGAATTATCTCGCGTAACCTTTTGAGCATTAGTTCCTCCTCTGCGCTATGTTGGATCTTGTTCATTAGCAGGAAATCGCCGACTATCTATTGTCCATTAGTTTCTGACCAATATCGCTTAGCATTTTACCGAGTTTAGCTTTACTGGTAGTGTCTACTTTCTCAATCATTTTTTCGAGTTTTTCGACACTGCTTTCCAATTTCTTTTCGATAGCAGAAAATTGAGTATCTACCTCTTTTTCGAGTGAGCTAAGCTGCGTTGCTTTTTGCTCTAGGTCTTGGCTTTTTCTATCCAAACTTTCCTCTAATTCTTGAAATTTAGCATTTAAAGCTTCGAACCGCTCTTCGATCTTTACCATTTGAGGACCCATTAGAATATCTCTAATCATTCCTATTTCACCTGGCATCATGGTAGCGTTGTTGTTCTCTTTTTTTGACATAATTAAATATTAATAAAGTATTGAAAGGGTAAACTAACAAGAGAAAATAGAAGTATTTGTGACTAGCTGGTTTCGTTATTATTTGATTACCAACTATTTTGCTTGGGGGATAAGACTATAAATATAATAAAAAATCCGAATTTAGGGCATTCCTTCTTTTTACACCATAAATTATGGGATGAATTTGATTTTTTATACAAAAAAGCTTAATCCACGCATTGAATATATTGTCAAACACCTTTTTTCAAAGGTATTGGCCTATTCTATTGAGTTTACCTGTGATTACAAACATTTTGCGGCCTCTGATAAAATTCGAATTCACTACGGCAATTCTCAAAATGCCAAGGTAAAATCCTTCATTATTCCTTTACATGATTTCATATTGGAAAATGATATTCGCCCTCAAAAAATCAATTTTAGCTCAGCAGATCAATTACCTACACTTTTTGGAATTGATAATACTGGTGCAGATCTTTCCTTCGATTTTTTATCAATGGCTTTTTATCTACTCAGTAGGTATGAGGAATATTTACCTTTCGACCCCGACAATCACGGACGTTTTACGGCCAGGCAAAGTCAGGCTTTCAAATATGGTTTTTTAGAGCAGCCACTTGTCGATCAGTGGCTAATGTACATTAACGGCCAATTGGTAAATCGGTTCCAATTTACTCCAGTTAAATCAAAAGCTTATGCATTTATACCTACCATTGACATAGACTTTGGTTGGGCTTATTTACATAAAAAACCTTGGAGAACTTTCGGAGGAGCAATGAAGGATTTGCTGAAAGGCCAATTTGGTGATTTCTCGACAAGACTTACAGTCCTCAATAAAAGTGAACCCGACCCATATTTTAAGTTCGATTTTTTAGATCATTTGCATGAAAAACATGAGCTGAAAGCTATTTATTTCTTCTTATTCGGAGCTTATGGAACTTATGACAAAAATACAGCGCCAGAACATCCAGCCATGCACGATCTAGTCCATAGGCTTTGTGCCAAAAGCCAAATTGGGATTCACCCCTCTTACGCCTCTAATACAGATGCCAATCAATTGGAAAAAGAAATAAAGGACCTCCGGTCTATTAGCGGTCAACCTATAAAAACGAGTCGACAACATTTTTTAAAATTATCCTTCCCAGATACTTATCAACGTCTTTTGGCGCTTGGTATCAATGCTGATTATACAATGGGCTACGCTGAGTCACTTGGCTTTCGAGCATCCACTAGCCACCCTTTCCAATGGTATGACCTAGAAAATGAGAAAGAAACAGCATTAATAGTTTTTCCATTTCAAATCATGGACGTAACACTTAAAAACTATCTGGGACTTAGTCCTTCAGCGGCTCTTGAATCCTGTCAAAGAATCATCGATGAAGTGCAAGCGGTTGACGGAACGCTTATTAGCATTTGGCACAATAGTTCATTCTCTTCTCTGATGGGCTGGGATGGATGGCAGAGCATGTACACTTCATTCGCAGCCGCAGCAAGCGAGAAGAAGGCATAAAATACGAACACCTAGTCTTTGTCGGAGGCTGTCTGGCTAGTCCAACAAGCTTTCAAACCACTTCATTCAATACTTAAGGTATTTCCAAACCTCAGTTCCAAATTATTTTCATTAGATTTGGCGCAAAGCAAATAACTATGGCCTTTATACTCGACGATCGGAATTCACTTGCAAATACTTTTCTCGCAGAGCTGAGAGATAGCACAGTACAGAAAGATAGCATGCGTTTCAGACGAAATCTGGAACGAATAGGAGAAATCCTTGCCTATGAAATCAGTAAAACACTGATTTATAAGTCCAATGATGTCGAGACTCCTATGGGAGTTGCCAAGATCGATCTACCTGCTGAACGAGTTGTATTAGCGACCATCATGCGAGCTGGTTTACCATTTCATCAAGGTTTTCTCAACTATTTTGATAAGTCTCAAAATGCTTTTTTATCTGCCTTTCGGAAACATCACAAGGATGGTACCTTCGAAATCAAGCTTGATTATATCTCTTGTCCTAACCTAGATGACTGCCATTTGATAATCGTAGACCCGATGTTGGCTACTGGAGCGTCAATGGATGTAGGCATAAAAGCCTTAGCCGATTATGGTACACCTAAGCAGTTGCATATTGCCTCAGTAGTTTGTTCTACCTATGGTTATAATTACCTTAAACGTCTCTATCCCGAAGCTAAATTTTGGTTAGGTGCTGTTGACGAAGAATTGACGGCTAAATCTTACATCGTTCCTGGTTTGGGAGATGCAGGTGATTTAGCTTTTGGTTCAAAATTACAAGACTAGTAAGATTTGTATCTTATTTTGAAGATTTTAGTAACTTCGTCCCGCACTAATTTAGAGGTGCTTAGCTAATAAACGAACTTCCAACATCTATGATTGAACAACTTTCACCAAGTCTCATATTGTTTATCATTGCAGCATACTTTTTTGTGCTGGTGCTTGTGTCGTATTTTACGGGGAAGGATACTAATAACAAAGATTTCTTTCTAGCCAATCGCCAATCTCCTTGGTACCTTGTTGCTTTTGGAATGATTGGAGCTTCTCTATCAGGTGTTACTTTCATCTCAGTTCCTGGTTGGGTAGAGCTACGGCAGTTCTCTTATATGCAAATGGTATTGGGTTATCTACTGGGATATTTTGTGATAGCCACAGTATTGATGCCGATGTATTATCGCCTTAACCTTACCTCCATTTATACTTATCTAGAAGAGCGATTTGGAGTAGCTTCTTACAAGACAGGATCAGCTTTCTTTCTGCTGTCTCGTACGATTGGTGCTTCCTTTCGATTGTATTTGGTAGCGATTGTTTTACAAGAATTTGTGATGCATCACTATGGAATTCCCTTTTGGGGAACGGTGTTGATGACTATTGGTTTGATTTGGATTTATACATTTAGAGGAGGTATTAAAACGATTGTTTGGACGGATGCTTTGCAGACGTTTTGTATGCTATTAGCGGTGACGCTTACCGTTATTGTGATTGGTCAGAAATTAGATTTATCTGTTGGAGGATTGGTTGAAACCGTTAGAAATAGTGAGTATTCTCAGATTTTTTATTTTGAAGGGGGCTGGGGAGATAAGAAGAATTTCTTTAAACAGTTTTTAGCAGGAGCTTCAATTGCCATTGTTATGACTGGATTGGATCAGGATATGATGCAGAAAAATTTGAGTTGTAAATCGATAGGAGAGGCACAAAAAAATATGTTCTGGTTTAGTATCGTTTTGGTATTTGCAAATTTACTTTTCCTTACACTTGGGGCATTGCTTTTTATCTATGCAGGGGAAGTTGGAATCGAAATACCAACTCAAATGGTAGATGGTGAAATGAAAGTAGCAACAGATTTATTGTATCCAACAATTGCATTACAACATTTGACACCCACCATTGGCATTGTCTTTATACTCGGTCTAATCGCTGCTGCTTACTCTAGTGCAGATTCAGCATTGACAGCTTTGACGACTTCTTTTTGTATTGACTTTTTAGATTTTGAAAAGAGAGAAGGGGAGGAGGCTGCGATGAAGAAAACGCGGTTTTTGGTACATCTTGGTTTCTCTTTTTTGTTGTTTTTGGTTATTCTCGTTTTTTGGAATATTAATGACAAGGCGGTAATCGCGCAGATCTTTAAAATTGCAGGTTATACCTACGGGCCATTATTGGGATTGTACTCTTTTGGTTTCTTTATGAAAAGAAACATTCAAGATCGTTTGACTCCAATCGTTTGTATCGCGGCTCCGATAATCACCTTCTTCTTAAATAAATACTCAGAACTTCTTCTATTTGGATACCAATTCGATTTTGAATTGTTGATCGTCAATGGTCTTATTACTTTCCTAGGCTTGTTGATTATTTCTTATCCTGCAACTGCCTCTAATAAATAAGACCTTTTCTCCTTTATCGATCACTGTGATAAGGACATAAAAAAAGGCCAATACTCAAACTGGGTATTGTGCCTTACATATTGAATCTCTAAACTAAAAATCGGTAAATAGGTGCAGGAGAGATAAACAGATGTTTTTCTTAATCTGCATCAAATTCTATTTCTTAGGATCAAACCAATAATCCGTTTTTTACTTTGATGTACTATCGATTTTACGAATGTTTGGTAAAAATGTTTTAAAGAAAAGACATAGACAATGTACTTTGAGAAAACGGTTATTGGTTAATGGTGAACGGTTGTTGCGAATTACGGAGTGACAGGAAATGTATTAGACGCTTTTTATATAAAAAAACAGCCCAAACTCACTTTGTTGAGCTTGGGCTGCTTAGTAAAAAAGGCGGTTTTTTCCTTACTTAAACGCGAGGTTCAAACCAAACTGCGCATTAAAGTTTTGATTGTCATAAGGCTTCATTGCAGCCATGATGTTATCTGTAAGTGCAACCAGTTGTACTGGCCCAACCTTTAATGCAAAATGTGCCCCTAGACTACTTGTTTTGTAAACAGAAGACCAAGTTAAACCAACATTAAGTACCTGAGAGAAATGTGCACTAGCGTTTAAGGCATATCCTCCAAAATTTTGTCCTCTATACTTTTCATAATAAAGCATACCTCCAGCACTAAAAAATTTGTGAATCTTGTAGTTTGTACTAAAGTATGCTTTTGTTGGTAATGAAGTTTTGTAGGTACTATTTGTTTCTGCAAAGTTGAAAATGCCGTCAAGCGTATCCAAGGTACCTTCAAAAGACAATTCATCTTCTTCAACTAAATCTCTAGCATCAATTCCCTCAAATCGATATGCACCTTGACTGTAGAAGTTATAAGGATTGTTTTTCCATTTGATTTTACCGATGTCAAGTATTGAGGCCGATACCGTTAGCTTCTTGTCAATAAACTTTGCACTTGCTCCTAGGTCA
The DNA here is from genome assembly GCA_937959375.1 of uncultured Saprospiraceae bacterium. Classification (GTDB taxonomy): domain Bacteria; phylum Bacteroidota; class Bacteroidia; order Chitinophagales; family Saprospiraceae; genus CALGLS01. Next base: position 14,094 of record CALGLS010000016.1, on the reverse strand, counting down.
AGGCCAACGCTTAAATTGTCAAACATATCACTAAATGTAATTTCATCCAGTTTCCAATCCATTTCAAATGTGCTAAGGTCTGTCGGGTTTTTGATATCGACTAATCCAGCAGCATTGATACGGTAATCGGTCATCGCTTCGAGTTGGTAATATTCTTCATCAGTAGTAACTGAAGCAGCTGTTTTGTCGGTGCTGACATTCGCCAATCCACTTAGTAATTTTATTTTACCACCAACATTTACTTCACCAAATTTCCACATAAAACCAAAACCAGTTTCACTATAGGCATTTATGTTGAGGTCAGGACCAATATTAAATGTCTGGCCCACCGCTGCGGCATTTCCTTCGATTGCTAAGCTAGCTAGGTCACGAGGAATATTTACATAAGTATCAAATTTTATACTATTGCTAACAATGATGCGCCAGTTCTTTTTGCCAATTACGCTATGCATCGTATGCAGGTTGAATCCTCCACGGATAAAATTCTTATCAGAGAGTTGTTGCATTACGACATCTCCATTCAACACACCAACACCTTCTGAATTAACAGTGACAAAATCATTGTATGCTCCCAAGGTTGTGCTAAATCCAGCATTAAGTCCAGGGAATGAGTTCACTACTTTTTGCTTTGGTGCAAAAGCTGGGTTGAGATGGTTGGCCTGAATGACACCATCCAAAAAGTATAAACCTAATTGCTGCGCATGTATGGTTATCGAAGCAATCAAACAAAACGATAGGCTAAATATTATTTTCTTAATCATTGGATTATTTTTTTGATTGAAGTTGGTTTTAAACAACACTAGATTTAATAAAACAAGTTAGTTTTTGACACCTACTTTCATCCCGACTTTTACGTCAAGTTGGTGGCTTGTCAAAATTTTAACGGGTGTGTTTCCACCATCTACGGTTGAGAAAGTTACTCCCACCATTAGGTTATTACTTTGTTTTATGTTTTCCATTCGCTCTGCAGAAACTTCAACTAATGTTACTTTTTGAGTAGCGTTTACGACATCTCCAGTATTATTGACTGCCGCAGATTCTGTCAATCTTTCGTAACCGTTGTAAAGGGAGTCTATCTTTTCACCTTCATCATTTGTGAAATACAATTGTATGCCTAAGTCAACAGGTAGCCCATTGTCTGTAATGATTTTGAATTCAGCCCATTCGATATTGTCTAAATCTGATAAATCACTTTCTAGTGGTTCTTCAATTTCAAAACCACTCGCTGATCCGTGGATTGGAAGCTCCGTTTCTAATGCAATAGACATGGTGCTTTGATCAGTCATAAAACCGTTTACGATAGCATTCTCAGCCGGATTGATGACAGCCGTTATGCTGTAAATAACTTGAGTTGGTTTTGAGTTTAGAACATCTGCAATATTTGAATTGGTACTATTGAAAGTCAAAACAGTTTGTTTCATAGTATTCGGTTCGTTCAATGCTGGGTATTCCAAATATAAAGGCGTATCAAAAAGTGAACTTTCTAAGATCATTTCTTCTCCAGAACCAGTGATGACTTTTAATGTTTCAATCTGAGCCATGGTTGGGAAGCCAAAAGAATTTTCAATCATTATAGATAAACTTGGATCCGCAAAACTGATGTTACCGTCCACCCAGTTTTCAAAAATGTCAATGTCTAGTGTGTCATTAGCAAGACTGATGGTATCTTTTTCCCAAATACCTTCCATGTATTCGTAATCCCATCCTTCAGCCATTCCCATGATAGGATTGATTGGTAGATTATCACCACTGTTATTATTGGCTTGGTAGTAAACTTCTAGTTCACCATTCGGTAAATTAAAAGCATATCCTGCCAAGTCAATAGGTGGAATACTCGCAGTAGCAGGTGCATTGCCATTATACTCAATAGTCTGAGTCACATTAAATGCAATGCCATCCTTCACTAGATTAGGAATGGTAATGAGCACGTTGATGTTTTCTTCATAATTAGATTCCAAATCAAATGAAAGTGTTCCTGCTTTAAGATTAAATTGTTTAACCTCTACATTTTCAAAAATATCAAATGGAATTTGATTAGAGTTGAAAGGAATTACAAGTGGAAAAGAAGGAATTTCGTCGAAGAAATCTGACATGTGCTGCGTAATTGCTTCATTTTGATAGGTGACTTTCATGCTGCCATCATCTTCAATGACCAAACCCGATAAGTCGTTTTGCTGGCCAGTCTCGTCAAGGATGTCTTGCAAACTTGCAGAAGAGTTAATCAAAGGAATGGCATATTCACCATTCAATTCAATTTCTTCAATTTCATTAAAGTCTTCAAAGTTTTTGCAGGAAGCAAAAAAGATACAGATCGCTAGTACAAAGGCTAGCGCCTTGATAGTTTTTAAATTTCTCATAGTATTAAGAATAACTTGTTGAACAGGTGTGCTTGTCAGTAGTTGTTGAGTCGTCTTTTAGTAGAATTTTACCCGTTTAACTAAGGATAAAGACGCTTCTAAGAGCCAAAAAAGCAACAATCGCGCCATCGTCAGAATCTTGTTTTAATTCTTGTGACGTAGATGATTGTAATTTAAAGTTAAGGGTAAAAGGTCAGAAATGAAATACCTGAAAAGCGAGGTGTCCGGAGATTTAGACAATATGCTCACTTGTGTTGAAAATAGTAACAGTGATGTGGGAATAAAAAAGAGGAATGTTGACTTGATAGACACATTTCTAATTTAAGATCTGATCAGACCTTAAATTAGAAATGTGACGATTCATATTAAACCATGTAAACTGTGAGTAACGGGAACACGTTTTTCATAAATACTTGCTTGTTAAAAGGAAGTGGCAAGGTACCTGAAATCATGGCAGGATATTGTTTGACTTCTTTTTGCTGTTTAGAAGCATTTAAATCACAACTAAACAAGAGGGTATCAATATTGAAAAGGTAGAATTGTGCGCGATATTCTTCAATAAATGCTACGTTCTTTTCAAAACCTAAGGATTCTTCAAAAACGATAATAGAAGGATATGCTTCAGAAGAGCAATGCTTTATATAATTTAAAGCGGCTTCATGCCCATACTCAAAATGAGTGTTTACTGGAAAGTGCTTTGAAGCAGTATAGTAGTTTTGATTGTTTTCGTTTCTAGTTTGGGGTAGGATAAATAGGCAATTAAAGTGATCATTCATGGAAAACTATTTAATTATTAGGAAAAAGTACACTAAACTTTAAGCATAGATTGTACCATTTTTTTATGTAATTAAATTGTTTTGGTCGCTGTGAAATCTAATTCGGTAATTGCAGATTTATTCAGAATATAATAGGTATCTTTTTTTAATAAGCTTAGAATTCTACAGATGGCGTTAAAAATATTTGTACCGTTGTTCCTGTGTTTGGTAAGGAGTCAATTTTAATTTTGCCACCGTTCTTCTCTACAATAGATCGGATGAGGAATAATCCAGTACCCAAGCCATCATTTTCTATCGTAACTCTTGTGAAGGGTTTAAATAATCGTTGTAAGTCACGATTTAAATCAATGCCTTTGCCGTTGTCAGTTACGCTAAGTACTACAAAACCATCTTCTCTCCTCGTTCTGATATCAATGTGCAATGGTTCATCGCTTCGATATAAAATTGAATTGCTTATTAGATTGAAAAGAATAGTGAATAAGCTGAGTTTGTTATAATGAATGTTTTCAATGTCATAGGTATAGGTAAACTTTGGCTCAGTTACTTGAATATCATCTGCCAAATGTAGCTTTACCTCCTCAACGATTTCATCGAAATTGAGCATTTGCTCCGTAAATTCCTCATTGCGTTGTATATCTGTGAGCTCAATCATTCGATTGACAATGCGCTCCATCTTTAATGCAGAGTTCTTCATGTGATCTAGCGCTTCTCGTTTCTCTTCACCATCATAGTGCATTAGCAAATTAGAATAAGCTTTTATTACAACAAGAGAAGTTCGGAGATTGTGTGCAGCCGAATTTACGATGTCATGCACATTCGTATTGAGTTGTGATAGTTGCTCTGTATCTTTTTCGAGTTCTCGGATCTTCTCATCCAAGTCGTCTTCAAATCTTCTGGTCTGAGTTTTAAAAAGCATAGATTTTTGCATGAATTAATGTCTTTGATTTGTTGGAGGATTACTCTGATTTTTGAATCGTAATTTGATACGATACAAAAGCAAAGCGGTTGCAACGGATGGATAAATTAACAATGAAACAAAAAGTAGAAATTTGAATTAGCTAAGAATACTCTAGCTTATTCCAAATTAAATTTTTAAGCTAAAATTTCTACTCTTTCTTCTTTTAGCATTTGTTCAAGGTGATCCTCTGAGTATTTGAGATAGGTATTGTTGTAAAGCAAACTCATGATCAAAGCAAGATTATCTTCTCTTAACCAGGTCTTCAATATCTGCAAAAGCTTTAGAGGTGTTTCTAAGCCACTTACAAAACTTAGCATTTGATCAAAGTTATTCGCAAGCATAGTTGAAGTATCACTATTTGAACCCATAGCTGTTTTAGCTGTAGATACTTGTACACTGTTTTTGATGCTATTCCTCAATCGACAATGTGCTTGATATTCAATGTATTGAATACGAGAATCGATGATAGAATATACGTCCTTAATAATGAGTTGAGGAGACAGCTGGGACAGCTGCTCGGAGTTGTTTTGATGTTTCATAAGTGTTCACAGTGATTTTTAAGCAATCATTTCCGCAACCAAATGCTTTGCGAAAATTTGATGGATGAGACCTATTTAAACAACTTCTTTTTTCTAAAACCTAATCCCAAAATTGTACAAACGGTCATCTCTGGTTACAAATGTAAGTGTTTAAAACACATATGTCAATTTATTTAATATATAAAAGCAAAAAACTTTTTAATGATTTCTGTCACATTTATTTTCATCAGGAAATAAATAAGATGAACATAACATACATAGAAACCTTTATTTTCATTGATTTGGATATACAACTGTTTCTTTATTATCTTGCATGGGTAATAAAAGCATATTGCATATGTTTATACCCAATTAACTCATACAATAGAAGACAATGAGCAAGATTAAAATTAGAAGCGGCAAAGGAGAAGTCACTTTAAAGAAAAGTGGCCGTTTTGTTGGTATCAAATCAAAAAAATCAATTGCAGATAAAAATTACGTCAAGAAAGAAGTGTTTAAAAATCTTGGCGGATTTAATATTGTCACCCTCGACAAAGGAAGCAATTCATTAGATAATAAACTGGATGAGGTCCGAAAGAAAAAGGAAGTTGACGTTGGTACCCATGTTTATTATATAGAAGGTGCCAGCAGCAGACCGCTAGTTCCCACTGGTGAGATCTACATCATTTTCCAAGATGGAACGAGTAAAGAAGAACAGCATTTGGCGCTTGATGAGTATAAACTCGAATTAGTGGAGCGACGTAGCGATACGCAGGTAGTGGCACGTGTTACCAAAAATTCCCCTAACCCACTTAAAGTCGCTCAATGGCTTCAAGATACTTCTTTAGTTAAGGTTGCTGAACCTGATATCGACACCTTCGTTGATGAATACGACTTTGATGAACCTATAGATACCTTAGTAGATCATCAATGGCACCTTGAAAATAATGGAAATATTATAGATGCGAATTGGCCAATAAAAAGAGGAGCTGATGCAAAAGTAGTAGACGCATGGAAACGACTTGGCAACCTAGGATCGCCTTCAATAGTTGTGGCAGTAGTCGATAACGGATTCGATCTCTCGCACCCCGATCTCAAGGATAAAGTACACAAACCATTTGATCTTTGGACCAATTCAAGTGAACTGGAGCAAGGAGATTCTCGCTTTACACATGGTACGCCATGCGCAAGTGTCGCTGTCGCTGCAAGTAATGGAACTGGTATTGTTGGGGCTGCACCTAACGCTAAGTTTATGCCTGTTAGTGGTACATCTTTTAGCCTTCGGGCAACAGAACAAATGTTTGATTACTGTATCGACAATGGAGCTGATATCATTAGTTGCAGTTGGGGAACAACCGATCCAGCATTTGCGCTAAGCCCACTTAAAGAAGAGGCCATCTCTAAAGCAGCACGTAAAGGACGAAACGGAAAAGGTTGCATCATTATATATGCAGTTGGTAACGATGATCTTGATTTTGTAAGTTTCTATTCTGCACATCCTGATGTTATCGCAGTAGCTGCATGTACAAGTAAAGATGAACACGCGTCTTACTCTAACCGTGGAAGAGAGGTAACCATCTGTGCCCCTTCTAATGGTGATTGGCCAATTACGGCTGCACGAGCTTGGTGGGATGAAGGTGTGTCATGGGAAACCGGAGATTTTCGCTATTGGCGAGATGGAAAGTCAAGAGGTGATCGCTACAAACATTTTGGTGGAACTTCTAGTTCTTGTCCATTAGTAGCTGGAATTTGTGCGCTTATCCTTTCGGTAAATCCAGAATTGACCGCAGCAGAAGTTAAAAAAATCATCACAAAAACAGCAGATAAAATTGGTTCGCCTTCTGAATATGTCAACGGGCATTCTAAAAAATATGGTCATGGACGAATCAACGCAGATAAGGCTGTGGCCGAAGCAATTCGAATGAGAGATGGCGTGGCAGATCCAGAACCTGAAGTTGGAGATACGATTTCTACCGGACGTGGAATTTTTAGATTTAATGTGGCCAAACAAGAGGCGAAAGGCTTTGGAGTGCAAATTGGTGCTTTCGCAGAATATGGAAATGTTCTAATTCAAGCTGAAAAGCTTCAGAATATGTTTAGTGAACCGATAATTGTAAGTATCAACGAGTTAGATGGTCGTACCGTTTATAAAATAGTTGTTGGCGCTTTTTCACGAAAAGCGGACGCTCAAGCATTGCAAAAAAGAATGCTAGCAAAAGACGTGAAAGGCTTCATTCGAGCAATTAAAGATTTGAAGTAATTAGATTTTATAGGATGTCTGTAGATTTAACTATCTTCTAAAATCAGAGATGTATGAGGCAAAGAGGCTCTCTACATTGAACACTTTCGTCAAAAATCATTGATTTTAACATATAACAGGATGTTCTGATTCCATATCAGAACATCCTGTTTTTATTGGTACTAATTTGATTTTTGCATTATTTTGCATGTCACACTTATTGGAATGTGCTACTTGCTTGGCATTATTTTCGCTACTTAAAAAGTATAAAATCACTAGTGCTATTTTCTATGGCACGATTGTTTTATTCTCCTCCCACAAACAATTACTCCTCCTATTTATTTGCTCCCCTTGTTTTTTTTTAATTAAGACCATTTATCATGAGCAAAACAATTCAGAACAAAAAAGCCATTGGCGCATTAACTTTTTACGAAAGTTACCTAAACACTAAATTGATGATTAAATCAATCCACAGCATTACACTAATTGTAGTGTTTCTTTTGATGGGAACTTCAACCGCTTTTGCACAACCTATTAATGATGATTGCTCTGGAGCAATTGCATTAGATGTTATGTCAGAGCGAACATATGCGACCTATACCAATGAATTAGCAACTGGATCCAATGTATCGGCACCCGAATGTGGACAATACCAAGGAGCGGATGTTTGGTTTAAAATAGTAATGCCCGAAAATAAGATTGCTATTGATTTAGCCACTACTTTGAATCCTAAAGTAGTAGTGAGTATCTACAAAAATAATTGCAATAATCTAGAAGAAATCAAATGCTCTAAAAGTACACCATCAACTGATTTAGGTGTTAGTAGTCGTGTTAAACTTAACCCTAATTTGGATGATGCTGATGTGGAGGCTGGAGATGAAATTTATATAAGAGTATTCCGATTTGGTTCAACAGTAGGAGGAACTTTTGATATTAGCGTATATAATTTTCAGTCAATTAATGTTGCAAATGACAAATGCAGTCAGGCGATAGAATTAACGACAGAAAAAGGATCCTTTGATTTTCAATCTTTTTCTACAGTAGATGCTTCCGCAACAACTGATCTAAATATCCCTGTGGAATGTGTAGGTTGTGATGTAAAAGATATTTGGTTTATGGCAACTGTGCCAGCTAGTGGGAAGCTAAATATAGAAACAAACCCAGGTACTATTATACCGGCGATAGTTGTATATAAAGGTAATTGTGGAGAATTAGAAGAATATGCCTTTAGCAAAAATGGTATGATTGATACTGGAGGAGAAGTAATAATTGATGATTTAAATCTAGCTGGGAAAAACATCCGTATTCGAGCTATTAGTACGCAGGTAGGAGGAGAGGGGACTTTTGACATAGCAATAGTGGAACCTCAGCAGGATGTATGTGAAGATGCGATTGAACTCGCCGATGCTGCACTCGTCGAAAAATATATTGGCTACACCAATCAGTATGCAACTGTTAATGGAACTGAGCCTACCTGTGGGGTCTTTAATGGAAAAGATATTTGGTTTCTCATGCGAGTTCCATCAAATGGAAAGCTCGTAATAGATACGAAGGTAGATGAAACCTATGGTGTAAAACCTGTTCTTACTGCTTATACAGGGTCTTGTGGAAATCTTACTCAGTATGCATGTGATTTTTTCGGAAGTCTAGATAATCCTTTTGGAGCAAAAATCGACATCAATGATTCGGATCTTTCGAACCAATATATCTATGTGAGAATGTACGCTTATGAGGATGCAGTAGGTGGCCGTTTTGAGATGTCAACCACGCAGCCTGCAGCATTGCCTGTGGATTTGGTTGCTTTCAAATCTGAGGTGATTAATAATGAAGAAGTCGCCTTGTATTGGGAAACCGCATCTGAGTTGAATAACGATTACTTTATCGTTGAGCATAGTACAGATGGAAAAGATTATACACCGGTTACACACATTAAAGGAAAGGGGACGACCTCAGAACGACAGACCTATAGCTTTGTTCATGACGAACCGTTCTTTGGTGAAAACTACTACCGACTAAAGCAAGTTGACTTCGATGGTCAGTATGAATATTCTAGAGTGATACATGGTGTTATAAAAATGGAAGAGTCAAAAATCAACGTGTATCCTAATCCCGCATTAGCTACAGGAGGTATTAGCATTCGTTGGAATGGAGACTTTGGTAAAGAAGTCGTTCAACTCAGTATAACCAATTCGGTTGGAAGACAAGTTGTAAAACAGTCTGTTGACATTAAGAATCAGCGGGAAGTATATATCGATTTTTCAAAACTTAATTTAGATGCAGGTCATTATTATCTAACCATTAGTGATAAGAATGCATTGATTACCCATCAAAAATTAAACTTGTTAAAAGACTAGAATTGTGACTTGTTTTTTATTTGTAATAAAAATAAACGGTGCTTATGCTTGGTCGCATAAGCACTTTTTTTTGTAAAAAAATGATAATAAAGTTATTTTCGACACAAATTAGGTGAGTTTTATAAGCACTTTATAGGTAAGCATTTGTCTTGATTTGAAGATGAAAACCCTTACCAATGTTCACTTTTTATTTTTTTTTCGCTGTTTCTTCTGTCACGATTTTAGCCTTCTAATACTAACTTGGCATATTTTTGGCTTGACAAATATTGTAAGTCGAACCATTCCATTTTTGGAAACCCCCGGTTCTTTCCTCTCTCTTACATCCTCCATTTAATCCCCTGGTTGATTTCCCTCAATTATTCATTGATTGTATTCCAATAATAAACACCATGATTAAAATTAAACCAAACTTTAAAAAAATAATAAAACCTTTGATCCTCGGATCAATAAAAAAAGTGATAGCCTTATCGTTATTCGTTTTTCTAGGTACTGTTATTAGCTATGCGCAACCAATTAATGATAAACCATCTGGAGCAATCCTTTTTGATGTATCACCTAGTGACGTTTACTTTACGTTTACCAATGAACTTGCTACCAATTCCTTAGTTCAGCCACTTCCTTCTTGTGGATCATATGCAGGAGCGGATGTATGGTTTAAAATGACGGTGCCATCATCTGGGCACATGGCAATTAAAACAAAGACCAGTATAAATCCTAAAGTAGTTTTTTCGGTTTATACAGGTAGCCCAGGTAGTTTTTCAGAATATGCTTGTTCGGAAGATGCATCAAACACTGATGAGAGTAGTTCTCTAAGAATAAATGATATAACGATTGGAGGGGAGGAGATCTATGTTCGAGTATTTAGATATGGATCAAGCATAGGAGGACAATTTGAGTTGGCAGCCTATTTCTTAGATGGAATAGCACCTTCAAATAACAATCCTGCAAATGCCGTTGTTTTAAATGATGATGGATGTACATTTACATTTCAAACATTTACAACGGTATCAGCTACTGAAACTGAAAGCTTTAATGAACCATCCTGTGGTAATTATGAAGGAGGAGATGTTTGGTTCAGGGCAGAAGTACCGATGAGTGGTAAATTAGTGATTGAAACAAACCCAGGCTCAATGGATCCTGTTGTAGTAGCTTATTCTATTGACGAAGAAAATCTTGCTTCTGGTGATTATGAAGCGATGGAAGAATATAGTTGTAGCATTAATGGGAAAAGAGACAGAGGAGGTGAAATTATTATAGATGATGCAGATCTTGCAGGTACAGAGATTATGATTCAGGTTTTTGCAGATTATAATTATTGGGGAGGTACCTTCGACATTGTTGTTATGGAACCACGGCTAGATGTATGTTCTGATGCCATTGAATTAAGAGATATTTCAGCAATAGACAAGTATATTCCTTATACCAATCAATACGCTGAACAAAACGGAACAGAACCAACTTGTGGAGGGTTCATTGATAAAGACATTTGGTTTTATGTTCAAATACCTGCAAACGGAGAATTAGTAATCGATTCTAAAGTAGATGCTACCTACGATGTTAAACCAGTACTTTCAGCTTTTACTGGAACCTGTGGAAACTTAACTCAATATGATTGTAACTTATTTGGGAGTGGAAACGCATTCGCATCTAAATTAACAATCAATGATGCAGACCTAGCTAACGAATACATTTACATTAGAATGTATGCTTTCAGTGATCCTAATGGAGGCGTATTTCAAATGTCAACCAGACAACCAAATCCTTCTGCACTACCAGTAGAACTAGTAAGTTTTAGATCACAGGTTGTAGATAACGAAGCAGTAATACTGACTTGGGAAACGGCAACTGAATTGAACAATGATTACTTCATTGTTGAGCATAGCGTGGATGGCAAAAATTATGTTCCAGTTGGACATATAACAGGTAATGGAACGACTGATGAGATTCAGTACTATACTTACGAGCATGTAAAGCCTTATTTTGGTGAAAACTATTACCGACTAAAGCAAGTAGATTTTGATGGTCAATTTGAATACTCGAATATAGTAACAGCAATCATTAAAATGGAAGAAGCAAAAATTAATGTTTTCCCAAATCCGGTAGTTGCTAGTCGCGGAATCAATGTTAGGTGGATTGGAGATTTTGGAAAAGAAAATATTCAGATGATTATTACCAATACAACAGGTAAGCAAGTATTTGTTACAGAAATTGATGCTCGAAATGAAAGAGAATCGTTTATTGATCTTTCAAGCTTAGGGCTAAATGCTGGGATTTATTACTTGACAGTGAATGATAAAAATGCATTGATTGCTAATCAGAAATTGAATCTGGTGAGAGATTAAATGTTTTAGTTACATAATTAATTTTTTGTCAAAAGGAGTTAGTAATCGTAGGAGAGTTACTAACTCTTTTTTGTTTGAGACAATTTTTTAGTTATGAGCATTTACTTATTTTCTGGGACTAAATTTTAACAAATGTAAATTTAAGGTTATTTAATCATGAAAACCCTTGGCAGCAGTTACTTTTTTTACTTTTCAGCGAGGATGAACTGTCACACTTTTTATTTCTAATAGCTTAGGTGGCATATTTTTGGCTCATGAAGTAAAAGTCTATAGTCCATTTTACTTTAAGTGAGATAACTATTTTTCCCCTCTTTTTTCTTCCCCCTTTACTAACCTGTAATCAAAAAGTTACTCCCCGATAATAATTCAATTAGAATTTTTTTATGAGTAAAGCCAAACCAAATACTAGAAAAGAAAACAATTATTACATCATCGGAGCAATCCAAAAAACAATCTGCTTAGCGCTATTTTTTATATTAGCGACAACTGTTAGTTATGCACAACCCATTAATGATAATCCAACAAATGCTATAGAAATTCCTGTAGCGTTTAGCAATCAAATGCATACATTTACAAATGAGTTAGCTTCCAATTCTTTGGTGCAACCACTTCCTTCTTGTGGCTCATATAGTGGGGCAGACGTATGGATTAAAATGATTGTACCAGCTTCTGGGAATATGCAGATTGAAGCTAAAACTAATACAAATCCTAAAGTAGTGATGTCTGCTTACACAGGAACTCCTAGTAATTTGACAGAATATGTTTGTTCAGAAATAGGTCTTCAAGAAGGGAATATAAATAGTCTAATTCGAATTCAGGATATAGATCTTGCTGGAGAATATATTTATGTTCGAGTGTTTAGGTATGGATCTAACGTAGGAGGAGAGTTTCAAATAAGGGCCTCTATTCTTGAAGATGTTGCACCGCCTAACGATGGCCCTTCCTCAGCATTAAAATTGAGTGATAAGCAATGTACATTCGAGTTTCAAACTTTTAGTACTGAATCTACAAGTGAAACATATGGTTACAATAACCCTGAATGTGGAAAGTACAAAGGAGGTGACCTTTGGTTTAAATCAGAAGTACCGATGAGTGGTAAGTTGGTTGTTGAAACGAACCCAGGAACCATTAATCCTGTTGTTGTAGTTTATACTGTCGAAGGCGAAAACTATGATGCAATGACGCTTTATGAGTGTAGCGATTATGGTTCAAGAGATGCTGGAGGAGAAGTAATTATTGACGATGCTGATCTAGCTGGAGAAGACATCATGATTCAAGTTTTTGGGGATAATGATAAATGGGGAGGAACCTTCGATATGTTAGTTGTAGAACCTCGTCTTGATGTCTGTTCGGATGCCATTGAGTTAAAGGATATCTCAGACATCGATAGGTACACGCCTTATACCAATCAGTACTCGCAAGATGATGGAGCGGAACCTACCTGTGGACTGTTTACAGGTAAAGACATTTGGTTTTATGTACAGGTGCCTTCAAATGGAGAGTTGGTTATTGATACTAAAGTAGATGAAACCTACGATGTAAAACCAGTACTAACTGCCTACACTGGAGTTTGTGGAAATCTAACTCAATTTGCTTGTAATTATTTTGGTAGTCAAAATCCATTTGGAGCTAAGTTGGAAATCAATGATGCAGACTTGGCCAACGAGTATATCTACATTCGAATGTATGCTTTTAATGATAATGTAGGAGGTGCTTTCCAATTGTCAACCAGACAACCTAATCCGTCGGCATTACCAGTAGAATTGGTGAGCTTTAGGTCGCAAGTAGTAGATAATGAAGCAGTCGTTTTGACTTGGGAAACAGCAACGGAATTAAACAACGATTACTTTATTGTTGAACACAGTGTGGACGGTAGAGACTATGTTCCTGTAGGTCATGTAACAGGTAATGGAACTACTGATGAAATCCAATATTATACCTACGAACATGATAAACCTTATTTTGGTGAAAACTATTATCGATTAAAGCAAGTTGACTTTGACGGTCAATTTGAATATTCGAAAATAGTAACAGCGATAATCAAAATGGAAGAAGCAAAAATTAATGTTTTCCCAAATCCGGTAGTCGCTAGTCGCGGAATTAATGTTAGATGGATAGGAGATTTTGGGAAAGAAAGTATTCAGATGATTATTACCAATACAACCGGTAAGCAAGTTTTTATTACAGAAATTGATGCTAGAAATGAAAGAGAGTCATTTATTGATCTGTCAAGCTTAGGGCTAAATGCTGGAATTTATTACCTGACAGTGAATGATAAAAATGCACTAATTGCTAATCAGAAATTAAATCTGGTGAGGGATTAAGGAGACCGAAGCCGGAACAGGCTGACCGTTAATTGAGTTTGGCATTCGGAACAGGGTCTAAATGTAAAATGCCCGTCTGGTCAGCCTACTGTATATACATAAGTCTATTTTAAATGCTCATTCGGGGTAAAAGAAGGATAATAATGAATCGTTGAATTCGGAATTTTGATTTTCCCCTTAACACGGTAGAAGGCAAAAATCAGCGATTCAAAATTCAGAATTCAAC